>DATGZZ010000206.1:0-3709 GCA_035296945.1 Reyranella sp. | reverse complement strand
GCGGCAAGACGCTGGCCATCGCCGCCGGCATGAACAACAAGGGCCGCGTCGTTGCCATGGACGTCTACGAGAGCCGGCTCGACCGCTCGGCGCAACGTTTGCGCCGCGCCGGCGCCCACAACGTCGAGCGCCGGGCGCTGGACGGCGACAACCGCAAATGGCTGAAGCGCCAAGCCGGCGCCTTCGACCGCGTGCTGGTCGACGCGCCCTGCACCGGCACCGGCACCTGGCGTAGAAATCCCGACGGCCGCTGGACCTTGCGGCCCGAGGATCTCGCCGAGCTGGTCCCCAAGCAGGCCGCCATCCTCGACGCCGCGGCGCGCCTGGTGAAGCCGGGCGGCGGGCTCATCTACGCCACCTGCTCGGTGCTGCCGGCCGAGAACGAGCGGCAGATCGAGGCCTTCCTCGAGCGCCATCCCGAGTTCGCCGCCGTGCCCGTGACCGACGTCTGGCGCGACGCCATGGGAGCCGAGCCGCCGCCCGAGATCGCCGGGCCTTACCTGCGCCTGTCGCCGCTGCGTCATGGCACTGACGGCTTCTTCGCCGCCGCCCTGGTCCGCAAGCCGAAGGCGGAAGCGGAGGGATCTGTCGTGCCGCCTGATGACGGTGACGCATGAACCGCATCCGCCGCGCCCACAAGAACGACGCCTCCGCCATCGGCCGCGTCCATGTCGAGACCTGGCAGGCGACCTATGCCGGGCTGCTGCCCGATTCGATGCTGGCCGGCATGTCCGACGTCCGCCAGTCGGCCTACTGGTCGCGCGTGCTGGCCGATCCGCGCGAGTCGCGCGGCGTGTTCGTGGCCGACGACGAGGACATGGGCGTGGTGGGCTTCGGCAGCTGCGGCCCGGTGCGCGATCCACCGGAGGGTCTGAGCGGCCGCGAGATCCGCGTCGGCGAGGTCTACACGCTCTACGTCGAGCCCGACTTCCAGAACCTCGGCCTCGGCCGGCGCCTGCTCGACGCCCTGTTCCGCCAGCTGCGCGCCGACGGCTGCGACACCGCCGTGCTGTGGATGCTGGCCGACAATCCCAGCCGCTTCTTCTACGAGGGGCTGGGCGGCGAGCGGGTGGGCGAGCGTGTCGACACCATGGCCGGCGTCGACGTCGAGGAGGTGGCCTTCGGCTGGCACGACCTCGCAGCGCCGCTGGTCCGCCGCAAGCTCGCGACGGAAGATTGAGTTTGCTGGGAGCGCGGCACTCCGTGCCGCTCTTGGGCAGTCGGTTCGCGAAAGAAGATGCGCCACGGAGTGGCGCGCTCCCAGCAATGAGGCGCATGCACTGCAGGCAAAATGCCGATTTTCCGGCATTCCCGGTATTTCCGACAGAGACCGTGGTGTGGGGGCCTGGGCCGGCCTACCAGATGTCGGGGCTGTGCTTTTGAGATATGAAGTCATCGGCGTAATATAACTGAAGTGCTTGACATTGGCAAGCTGCCGGAAAACGTCACAAGCCGATCACGGCTTTGCGGCAACGCGAGCCTCGGCCCGCCGTTGATCGAGTGCTTCTGCTCTCCCCCAGAGGCGGCCAATGCCGTACAAGAAGCACAGCGCCGCCCGGCCCCAAACCGGGCGGCGTTTCCGTGCCGAACGGCGCCAAACGTTCGGGCAACCGTCGAGTTACAAGCGCCCGCAAAAATTTACCATGCGGCCGGACGGTTGCCGCGGTGTTACCTCTCGCTGGAAGAAGCGAGGGGGAACACCGCCATGCCGTCGCGCAGTATGCCTGCGGACTTGTCTGCCGCGGAACTTGGGTTGCGCCTGCGCCAGCAGGAACTCGTGGCCGGGTTCGGCCGCTTCGCTCTCGAGACCGACGACCTGCAGGCCATCCTCGACGAGGCCAGTCGCGTGGCAGCGCTCGGCCTGCAGACGAAGTACGCCAAGGTCCTGCAGTGCCTGCCGGACGAAAAGGCGTTCCTCGTCCGCTCGGGGGTGGGCTGGAAGCCCGGTGTCGTCGGACACGCCCGGGTCGGCAACGACGTGCAGAGCCCGGCCGGGTATGCCTTCCGCACCGGGGAACCGGTGCTCTCCAACGACCTCGAGTCCGAGCCGCGCTTTCGCACGCCGAGCCTTCTGGCCGAGCATGGCGTTCGCAGCGCCATCAATGTGCTGATCAGGACCGACGGCCATGCCTTCGGCGTGCTGGAAGTCGACAGCACCAATCGCGGTGAGTTCGCCAACTCCGACGTCGCCTTCCTGCAGACCCTGGCCAATACGCTGGGGGTGGCCATCCGCGCCCAGCAACGCGAGGACGTCAAGGCGCAGATGCTGCGCGACAAGGAGGCGCTGCTGGGCGAGAACGAGCGCCTGTTGCGCGAAAAGGACCTGCTGTTCCGGGAAATCCATCACCGCGTGACCAACTCCCTGCAGCTGGTCCATTCCGCGCTCTCCATCCAGCTCAAGATGCTCGACAACGAGGAGGCGCGGGCGCAGGTCGCCCAGGCTGCCTCGCGGGTCCTGGCCATTGCCGCGGTGCATCGCCGCCTCTACCAGGGCGGATCGCCGGACGCAGCCGACGCGCGGACCTACATGTCCGGCCTGCTCGAGGACATGCAGGCGCTGTTGCCGTTCGCCGGCGGCCGACGATTGAACCTCGACATGACGGCCTTTTCTCTGTCGGCGGACAACCTCGCACATCTCGGGCTGATCGCTGTCGAGCTGGTCACCAACGCCCTGAAGCATGGCCGGGGCAGCATCGAGGTGGCGGTGACGAGGCAGGACGATGGCCTGACGATCGTCGTCTCGGATGAAGGCCCGGGCTTTCCCGCATCCTTCGATCCGACGGCGCGCGATGGCCTTGGCCTCAAGATCGTTTCGGCCATGGCCGGCCCCGCGGGCGGCACGGCCATCGCGATCGATCGCTCCGTGCCGTTCGGTCGCGTCGCGGTGACCATGGCGCTGAAGTCTTCGTGAGCCCGCAGCGCTGACATTGCTCGGCTGCGATGCGGCCTCAGGGGGCTTTGTCTTTCGGGCGTTGCCCCCACACCCTGTCCTCGATCTCGGCCAGCGCATCCAGCGTCTTTGCCACCTCGAGCATGGTCGCGCGCGCGCTCGCGTCCGTCAGCGTGAGGGCTTTCTTGCGCGCCAGCTCCGCCTCACGTCGGTAAGCAGCTGCGCGTCCTTGCGGTGTGCGCGGCGTTTCCATGTCGGCCCCTGCCTGCGTCGCCACAACGGCGATGGCACGCACGCGTTGCTCCCACGCTGAGGGGTTCCGTCGTGGGCGGGCTCCCCCGTCGCCACGGCTTGGACGTAACCTTTGGCGAGCGGCGCGCGTTGTGTCGGCAACTGCACCTCAAGGAGAGCTCGCATGGACAAGGAACACGTGAAGGGCGCGGCCGACAAGGCCAAGGGCGCTGTCAAGGACGCGGTCGGCGGCCTGACAGGCGACGCCAAGCTTCAGACCGAAGGCAAGCTGGACAAGGCCAAAGGCGCGGTACGTTCCGGCGTCGGCGATGTGAAAGACGCCGTCAAGGACGCCAAGAAATAATTCCGACGACCTCAGGGAGAAAGGGCCGCCGCGCGCGGCCCTTTTTCTTGCGCGCCCGTGGCAATCTGCCGGTCTACCGCCGCTTTCGGCCGGCGGGCATCGACGCGCGTCTCGTCGCCAGCCATCGGCGGGCGTCGTGGATCGTGGCGCACAGGAAGAGCGGGCGGTCGACCTGCGACAGCATGCGGAAGATGTCGGCAAGCTGCGCGTTGCGCGACGCTCCC
>DATGZZ010000205.1:0-3662 GCA_035296945.1 Reyranella sp. | reverse complement strand
CCACGACGAGGGCCACATGGTGAACCCGCAGCTCCGCAACTGCCGCGTCCCGGCCTTTGCCGACACGCCGCACACCGACATCTTCTTTGCCGACACGATCGATGCCATCGGTCCCCTGGGTGCCAAGTCCCAGGGCGAGTGCGGCATCAACCCGGTGGCCCCGGCGGTGTCGAATGCGCTGGCCAACGCCACCGGCGTGCGCTTCGCCCACCTGCCCTTCACGCCCGACCGCCTGTTCGGCGGCGGATTGACCAGGGCCAAATGACCGTCAGCATCGTCACCCAGACCAGCGTTCGGCCGGAGCGATCCGAGGACTTCGCCCGCTGGCAGGGCGAGACCAGCAACATGGTCTCGAGCTTCCCGGGTTTCGTCGAACAGCGGCTGATGCCGCCCAATCCGCCGCTGCAGGTCGACTGGGTCATCCTGCAGCGCTTCCACACCATGGAGGATGCGCAGCGCTGGCTCGCCTCGAGCGAGCGCCAGAACCGCATCGAGGGCGCGGCGCCGTTCCTGATCGGCCGCGACGACGTGCATATCGTGCGCGACGACGAAGGCGGCCGCAAGCCCGCGCCGGTCTCGGCCGTCATCAGCACCCGCGTGAAGCCCGGCAAGGACGCCGAGTACCGCGCCTGGGAGCGCAAGATCGCCGCCGCCCAGTCCAAGGCACCGGGCCTGCAGGGCTACCGCTTCGAGCCGCCCGTGCCCGGCGTCCAGGAAGACTACGTCGCCATCCTGCGCTTCGACACCCAGACCAACCTCCAGGCATGGCTCGACTCGCCGGTGCGCAAGCAACTGATCGAGGAGGCCGATCCGCTCACCGAGGAATTCCACGCCCGCGTGGGCACCGGCTTCGAGCAGTGGTTTCGCGACGAGTCGAAGGGCGGCGGCCCGTTGTCGGTGTGGAAGATGGACATGATCGTGCTGCTGCTGCTCTACCCCATCGTCTTCCTGTGGGGAGTCTTCGCCGGCACGCCGATCCTGCAGAACCAGCTCAACCTGCCGTGGGCCGTGAATCTGTTCATCGGCAACATCTTCAGCGTCGCGCTCACCGGCTTCATGGTGCCCTGGGTCGCCAACCGCATGGGCTGGTGGATGTTCCCCAAGGGCAACGCGGTGGGCGCCAACCTGCTGGGCGCCGGCCTGATCTTGGCCATCTACGCCGTCTCGATCGTGGTCTTCTGGAAGTACTTCTGACTACCGGCCGGGGCGGCAGCCGGGAGCCCGATATTTCGTATGTTGATCCGCCGACCTGCGATTTGCTGTGGCCCCGGGAGCGGGCTCGGTTATGATTCGGCCATGCCCAAGGTTCTCTCCGCCGCCCAAGTGGCGAACTACCGCCGGGACGGTTTCCATTTCCCGGTCAGCGTGCTGTCGACGGCCGAGGCACGGTCCTACCGCGACCGGCTGGAGGCGAACGAGCGCACGCTGGGCGGACCGCTCAGCGGCAACATGCGCCAGAAGCCGCACCTGCTGTTCACCTGGGCCAACGAACTGGCGCGGCATCCCAAGATCCTCGACGCGATCGAGGACGTGATCGGGCCCGACATCCTGTGCTGGAGCACCACGTTCTTCACCAAGGAGGCGCACTCGCCGTCCTTCGTGTCGTGGCACCAGGACGCGACCTACTGGGGCCTCAGCACCAACGACGTCATCACCGCCTGGGTCGCCTTCGCCGACGCGCCGGTCGAGAGCGGCGCCATGAAGTTCTGGCCGGGCAGCCATCTCAAGAACCAGATCGAGCATCGCGACACCTTCGCCAGCGACAACCTGCTGACCCGCGGCCAGGAGATCGCCGTCGACGTGCCGGCGGGCCAAGGCGTCGACGTGCCGCTCAAGGCGGGCGAGATGTCGCTGCATCACGTGCTGCTGGTGCACGGCTCGGGGCCCAACACCACCGCCGACCGGCGCATCGGCTACGCCATCCGCTACATCCCCCCGCATGTTCGCCAGATCAAGGCGCGCGATTCAGCGATGCTGGTGCGCGGCACCGACCGCTACGGCAATTTCGACGTCGATCCCGCGCCCAAGCGCGACCTCGACGAGGCCGCGCTGGCGGCGCACCAGGCGGCCGTCGAGCGCTCGGCCAAGGTGCTGTACGACGGCACCCAGAGTTCGTTCCGTGCCTAGCCGGCGTCTGATCCTCGCCGCCCTCGGGGCGCTGCCCGCCCAGGCGTGGGCCCAGGCATCGAGTCCGGGGCCGAAGGAGACGCTGACGCCGGAAGCCTTCCTGCGTGGCATCTACACGCCCTATCCGAATCACGAGTTCAAAGGCCAGCCGTTCTGGCAGGTCGACCGCTTCTTTGCCCCCGACCTCGCGCGCGCCATCGAGGCCGACATGCGCGAGGCCAAGCGGCGCGGCGAGGTGCCCAGGCTCGACGGCGACCCCTTCGTCGATGCCCAGGACTGGGACATCGCCAAGCTCGCCATATCGGTGAAGGCCGACGGACCCAAGGCGGTCGGCCTGGTGAGCTTCGAGAACCAGGGCAAGCCCACCGAGATCACGCTCGACCTGGTGCGCACCGGCATGGGCTGGCGCATCTCCGACATCAAGTGGCCGAGCGGGACGCTGAGCGAGCTTTACAGGAAGTAGTTTTTTCCTCCCTGCGCGAAGCGCGGGGAGGTGCCCGCGTAGCGGGCGGAGGGGTCATGAGCAGCAGTGATGGTGCTCATGACCCCTCCGTCGCCGTGTGACGGCGACACCTCCCCTTCGCGGACTCCGCGAAGGGGAGGAACGCTCAACTCAGTGCCGCCAGCTCGTGTCGACCTTGTCGAGCTTGCGGATGAGCGCGGCGAATTCGAGGTCGCCGAGGCCGCCCGATTCCCTCTCCGAGAAGGCGTCCATGTCGGCGCCCGACTTGGCCGCCAGATTGTCGCCCAAGATGTTGAGCGTGCCGGCACCGCCGGCGTCGACCTGGATCTGGCAGGCGCGTTCCAGGCGATAGAGCCGGATGAACGCCTCGGGCACGGTGCGGCCCGTCGTCAGGATGCCGTGGTTGCGCAGCATCATCGCCTGGTTGTTGCCGAGGTTGTTCAAGAGCCGGCCGCGCTCGTCGAGGTCGAGACTGGGCCCCTCGTATTCGTGATAGGAGAGCTTGCCGTGGAACGCCGTCGAGGCCATCGAGATCGGCAGCAGCCCCTCCTTCAGGGCGCACACCGCCATGCCGGCTCGGGTGTGGGTATGCATCACCACCTTGTGGCGCGCCTGATGGGCCATGTGGACGGCCGAATGGATGACAAAGCCCGCGTAGTTCACCGGGTACTTGGACTCGCCCACGTTGTTGCCGTCGAGGTCGATCTTCACCAGGTTCGAGGCCGTGACCTCGTCGTAGTTCAGCCCGAACGGGTTGATCAGGAAGTGCGCCTGCTCGCCCGGCACGCGCGCGGTGAGATGGCCGTATATAAGCTCGGTCCAGCCGAAATAGTCGACCAGGCGATAGGCCGCCGCGAGCTGGCGGCGCAGGATGGCCTCGCCCTCGGCCGGCGGCAGGGAGCCGATGTCGATACCGGTCAGCGGCGCGTCCTGGGCGATATGCATGTCCATGGGGGATCCTCCGCGCGGGTTGGGCGAGCTTAGGCTTGGCGCGCGGTCATCGCAAATTGTCGGCCGCATGGCTGGGGTTGCGCCAGCGCGGCCCTTCGACTATCAAGCGCCTTCCGGCCTC
>DATGZZ010000204.1:0-5338 GCA_035296945.1 Reyranella sp. | reverse complement strand
GCTGCGGGCCGATATCGACCAGGTAGTTGGGCCAGCGGTTGATCGCCTCCTGGCAGCGGTTCCAGTCGTAGCCGTGGCGCCAGTAGTCGACCAGCTCGGCGAGAAAATCGGGATCGGTGCCGGAGGCCCACGAGCCGTTGTCGGCAATGGCGACGGGCGCTCGCCAGCGGCGCAGGCGCTCGTCGAGATCGATCAGCGCGCGCTCGGGGATGTCGACCTTGAACGGCTCGGGAGTGTCATAACGCGTGTCGCTCATGGCGACAGGCGTAGCGCGGAACTTACCCTTCCAGCAAATCCGCCCTGAGCCGCTCGCGCGCCGCGACATCGAGGCCGAGCGCCTTCTCGGCGAACGCTTCGGGGCTGCCGAAGTCGGCGCGCACGACCTCGAAGGCTGCCTCGAGATAGGGCGTGCGTGCCTCGATGATGGCGGCGCGCGTGTCGATGTCGAGCTCGGGATGGCGGCCGATATGGCCGGTCCACAGCTCGTTGGTGCGAAGATAATCCTCCATCACCGTTTCCCACGACACACCGAGCAAGGTGAGCAGCAGGGCCGAGGCGAAGCCGGTGCGGTCCTTGCCGGCGGTGCAGTGGAAGACCAGCGGCCGATGCGTGCCGTCGCTCAGCGTCGCGAACAGGGTGCGGAAACCCGGCGCGCAGCGGCGTGGATATTCGCGATAGTGGTCGGTGAAGAGGTCCATCATGAAGTGTGGCGTAGCGGTGCCGTCGGCCACGGCATTCCTGATCCTGTCGCCGAGCTGCGGCTCGATGTGGGCACCGACAATGCGGCAGTCGACACCGTCGATCAGATGCGGCGTCTCCGCCGCCTCGTTGACGCCGCGCAGGTCGACGATGGTGCGCACGCCGAGCTTGCTCAGCGCCGCGCGATCCTCGTCGGTCAGTGTGCCGAGATGGGCCGAGCGGAACACGGCGCGGCGGCGCACGGTGCGGCCGTCCGCGGTGCGATAGCCGCCGAGATCGCGGAAATTGGAGCCGCCCTTCAGCGGCACGACATGGGGAAGCGTGTCATCGAGCATGCCGAGCATTTATCACGTTCGGCATGCTCAGATCATGTCGTTTGCGGGTCAGAATTTTTGCGACATCGTCACGAAAAACGCCCGTCGCATGCCGAATTGAGGCGCACCCACGCCGACGCCCGTTCCGGTTCGCAGCTGATACTGGCCGTCGGTGACGTTGATGGCGTCGAAACGCACGTTGGTGCCCTTGCTGCCGTTGATCGGCAGCCGTTGCGTCACCGAGAGGTTGAGCGTGGCATAGGCCGGCAGAGCGGCATCGTTCGGCGTCACGATCGTCTGGCGCAGGCCGTTGCCATAGAGGACGTCGGCCGAGACCCGGGTTGCCCAGTCGCTGTCCATGTTGAACACGTAGGCCGCGCCGGCCGAGCCCGTCCAGCTCTGGTTGTGGTCGGCGAAGATCCAGTTGCTGGCGATGTAGTCCAGATCCGCCTGCTCGAAGTTGAACTGAGACGAAGTGATGTTGATCGAGTTGACCTGCGACCAGGCGAGGTTGGCGTAGAGCGACCACGGCCCCTTGTCGTAGTTGGCGAAGAGCTCGAAACCGCGCACCTGGGCGTTCGAGTAGTTGAAGGCGGTCTGGAAGATCGGCGCGCCGAACTGGCCCTTGTCGATGTAGTTCTCCGCCCACTTGTAGAAACCGCCGAAGCCGACGGTGAGGCCGTCGATGGGCTTCACGGTCAAGCCGATGTCGATGTTATCGGAGCGTTCGGCGCGAGCGGGATCGTTGATCATGACCTCGGGGGCGATAGCCGTGCCGGCACGCGCCGCTAGCGAAGCGCCGGAGACCTGGTTCAACGGGACGGGAACGAAGTAGCGGGCGTATCCGGCGCGCAGGCTGATTTCCGGCGTGGGCTCCCAGACGATATTGACGCGCGGGCTCAGCTGGTTCTCGCTGATGGTGCCAGTGATGGCATCGAAGCGCAGACCGGCATTCACGGTCAGCGTTGGCAGCACCTTCCATTCGTCCTGCAGGTAGACGCTGTAGGTCCAGCCGGTCATATCGGCAAAGTCGGTGAGGCCGACGGGCTGGTCGCCGAGCACGGGATCGGGCACGGCGTCGGGATTGTCGGGATCGAAGGCACCGGGCACGAACGGCAGGGTATTGACTTGCGCAAAGCTCGTGACGCGCTCGCGCTGGACGAGGAAGCCGCCACGCAGCGTGTGCTTGGGTGCGACCTTCCAGCTCGCGTCGCCTTGCACGCCGGTCGCGAAGCTGGTGCGCTGCGCCCAGGGCGCGACGCCGTTGTACAGGAGGTCGCCGATCGCGTCGGGCTGGTAGTTGAGCTGGGAATAGCGCGCGAAGCCCGACAGCTGCATATTGAAGTCCGCATAGGTCTTCTGCAGCGAGGCGAGGCCGAAATAGGTGCTCTCCCACTGGCGCTGGTCGAGGATCGAGCTGTCCCAGGTCGAGTTGCCGAATACCGTGAAGTTGGGGACCTGGTTGATGTTGTTGGGAATCTGGTAGCTCGCGTTGACGCCGCCGCCGATGAAGCTAATCCGCGTATTCTCGTCGACGATGCCCGTGACCTTGGCGAGGCCGTACCACTGGGAAGTCTGGTCGTGGATAGGCGTCCACGCCGAGAACGGGTTCTCGATGCCGATGTTGTTGCTGAGGTATTGGCCGGCGGCGTAGTAGTCGATGTTGCCGCTGCGCCCGCCATACTCCCCCGATGGCTGCACCCAGTTGTAGGAGCCGCCCATGAACGAGAGTTCGGCGCCGGGGTTGGTCGTACCCGACTTGACGCCGATGTCGACGACGCCCGCCGTGCGCAGGCCGTACTGCGCCGGCAGGGCGCCGGTCAGCAGCGAAAGCGAGTTGGCGAACCGGGGCGACAGGACTTGGCTGAACAGGGCCAGCCCTTCCGGCAGCTGAACGCCGTCGAGCCGGTATTGCAGGCTGCCGTGGTCGCCGCGCACATGGATCTGGCCGAAGCCGTCCTGCACCACGCCAGGCGCACGCAGCAGTACTTGGTTCAGCGGCGCGTTCTGGCCCTGCGGTGTGTTCTGGATGGCGGTGCGGCTGAAGTCGTACTTGGTGGCGCCGAGGCTCGGCAGGATCGAACTGCGCTCCTCGTCCATCTTGGTCGCGGTGACGGTGATGCCGGGCAGAGTCGACGGTGGAGGCTGGGTCGCGGGCTCCGTCTGCGCCGACGCCGAGGCCATGCCGGCGAACAGGCCGCTGACCGATATCAAACCATACACGCGCCGCATCGGCCGCTCTCCCCACAGTCGGTTGGTCAGAGCAGGAATGTTATAGTGTAACGTTAACCGAGGTCAACTGATCACGATGGAACGCGACGAATTCCGTGGCTAGGCGGGTCTCAGACCCGCCCGTGGCAGTGCTTGAACTTCTTGCCTGAGCCGCAGGGGCAGGGCGCGTTGCGCGCAACCTTGCCCCAGCTCGCGGGATCGTTGGGATCCTTGGGCCCCCGCGCCGTCGGCCGCGGCCGGTGCAGCGTGGGCTCGCCGCCGCCGTCGGGATCGGCCGGGTCGAACGCCGGATCGTCGCTCATCCGGCTGGCCAGCGCAGGATCCTCGTGGACCTCCTGCATGTTGGTCGGCATCTCCGGCATCGGCGGCTGCTCCATGCGCAGCTGCAGCGTCGCCAGCAGCGCCACCACCTGCTCGCGCAGGCCGGTCAGCAGGTCGTTGAAGAGATTGAACGCCTCGCGCTTGTACTCGTTCAGCGGATCCTTCTGGCCGTAAGCGCGCAAGCCGATGCCCTGGCGCAGATGGTCGAGATGGAGCAGGTGCTCCTTCCAGCTCTGGTCGAAGAGCTGCATCAGCACGCTCTTCTCGACCTGGCGCCACACATCGGGCCCGTACTGGGCCGCGCGCTGGGCAAACAGCCGCTCGACCTGGTCGTTCAGCCGGGTCTTGATCTCCTCGTCGGCAATGCCCTCTTCCTTGGCCCAGTCCTCGACCGGCAGGTCGAGCCCGAAGATGCGCTGCACCTCCTCCTTGAGCTCGCCGACCTTCCACTGCTCGGCGTAGACGCCCTCGGGGATGGTCCGGGCGACCAGCGTATCGATCACGTCGCGCCACATGCCGGCGATGGTGTCCGAGACGTCCTCGGTGGCCATCAGCTCGATGCGCTCCTTGTAGATCTCCTTGCGCTGGCTGTTCATGACGTCGTCGAAGCGCAGCAGGTTCTTGCGGATCTCGAAGTTGCGCGCCTCGACCTTGCCCTGCGCCGTCTCCAGCGCCTTGTTGAGCCAGCGATGGGTCAGCGCCTCGTCGTCGGCCATGCCCTTCTTCTGCACCCACTCGAGCACCTTGTTGTTGCCGAAGATGCGCATCAGGTCGTCTTCCAGCGACAGGAAGAACTTCGAGGCGCCGGGGTCGCCCTGGCGGCCCGAGCGGCCGCGCAGCTGGTTGTCGATGCGCCGGCTCTCGTGGCGCTCGGTGCCGACGACGTAGAGGCCGCCGGCCTTGAGCACGATCTCGCGGTTGCGCAACACCTCGGCCCTGATCTCGGCCGCGACGCGCTCGATCTCGGCCTTGCGGGCGGCCTCGTCGTCGGGGAACTTGGCCGTGATCTCGGGTTCGGACTGGCGCACCAGCATGTCGGCGTTGCCGCCCAACTGGATGTCGGTGCCGCGGCCGGCCATGTTGGTGGCGATGGTAATGGCGCCCGGGCGGCCGGCCTGGGCCACGATCTCGGCTTCCTGCTCGTGATAGCGCGCGTTCAGCACGTTGTGCGGGATATTGGCCTTCTTGAGCTCCTCCGACAGCGCTTCCGACTTCTCGATCGACACCGTGCCGACCAGCATCGGCTGCTGGCGCTCGCGGCATTCCTGGACGAGCTTGACGATGGCACGCGTCTTGTCGGCCAGCGTGCGGTAGATCTCGTCGTCGGCGTCCTTGCGGCCGACCGGGACGTTGGTCGGGATCTCGACCACCTCGAGCCTGTAGATCTCGCCGAACTCGGCGGCTTCGGTCAGCGCCGTGCCGGTCATGCCGGCCAGCTTGGGATACATGCGGAACAGGTTCTGGAAGGTGATCGAGGCCAGCGTCTGATTCTCGCGCTGGATCTCGACCTTCTCCTTGGCCTCGAGCGCCTGGTGCAGGCCCTCGGAGTAGCGCCGGCCGGCCATCATGCGACCGGTGAACTCGTCGATGATGACGACCTGGCCGTCCTTGACGATGTAGTCGGTGTCGCGCGCGAACAGCTTGTGGGCGCGCAGCGCCTGGGTGACGTGGTGCAGCACGGTGACCTGGTTCGGCGCGTAGAGGCTGATGCCTTCCGGCAGCAGCCCGTCGCCGCGCAGGATGTCCTCGACCGCCTCGACGCCGGCGTCGGT
>DATGZZ010000203.1:0-12482 GCA_035296945.1 Reyranella sp. | reverse complement strand
CGACCTCGCCGAGGCGCTGGCGCTTGCCCTCGACCAGCCGCCGCCGCCCTCGACGTACGAAATCGATGACGGGAAGGAAGGCGGCTACTCCTACCGCGACATGGCCGACGCCGCCGGCCGCGCACTCGGCCGCCGGCCGCTGTCGCTCGCCGTGCCGCGAGCCGTCATGGCGGCCATCGCCCAGGTCAATGCGATCGGCCACTCGCTCGGCGGTCGCGTGCAGATCCTCACCCCCGGCAAGGTCGATGAAATTTTTCATAGCGACTGGACGGCTCACGATCGGCGGCTCGCCGCGGCGCTGGGGTTCCGTCCGCGCTTCGATCTGGCGACCGGCTTCGGCGAGACGATCTTGTGGTACCGCCGGCAGGGATGGCTCTAGAGCTGGTGAAATACGGCGTAACAAATTGTCATTTCACAAGGAATCGCCCTTTCTGGCACTGATGCGTTGTCTTTCCCCGAGACCCTTGGAGCCGCTTTTGCGCACTGCCCACGAATTGACCGTCGAAAACGACGGCATCCCTGACACCCTCACCCTGACGCGCGGCGTTATGCGTGCCGAGGTGGTTCGGGAGATCTGCGTCCATCTCGAACCCTACCAGACCGGCGAGAAGCCGATCACGGGCGAGACGGTGATCGCCAAGGACCTCACCATCGATTCGCTGGCGATCATGGACATGGTCATGGAACTCGAGGACCGCTTCGACGTCTCCATTCCGATGAGCGTCATTGCCGAGATCCATACCGTCGACCAGCTCGCCGACACGATCCGGGACCTCAGCGCCAACCCCTCGTAAAAGGGGCCTAGTCACATGGGCCTTTTCGACCGCCACGCCGGCTTGCTCGAGGCGTATCGTGACGTCCGCACGACCGGCTACGATCCGTTCCAGATCCGCATGGAGCGGGTGCTGTCGCCGACCAAGGCGATCATCAACGGCCGCGAGACGTTGCTGGTCGGCACCAACAACTATTTCGGCCTGACCTTCGATCCGTCGTGCATGGAGGCCGCCATCGAGGCGATCCGCGCCGAGGGCACCGGCACGACCGGCTCGCGCATCGCCAACGGCAGCTACACCGAGCACGTGGCGCTCGAGAAGGAGATTGCCGAGTTTTACGGCAAGAAGCACTGCATGGTCTTCACGACCGGCTACCAGGCCAACCTCGGCATCATCGCGACCTTGGCGGGCCAGGGCGACTTCCTGCTGATCGACGCCGACAGCCACGCCTCGATCTACGACGCCTGCAAGATGACCCAGGCCGAGGTCGTGCGCTTCAAGCACAACGACCCGTCGAGCCTCGAAGCCCGCCTGCGCCGGCTGGGCGACAAGCCCGGCAATCGCGTGGTCGTGCTCGAGGGCATCTATTCCATGCTGGGCGACAGCGCCCCGCTGCGCGAGTTCGTCGACGTCTGCAAGAAGTACGGCGCCTATGTCCTGATCGACGAGGCCCATTCGCTGGGCGCCCTGGGCGAGCATGGTCGTGGGCTCTGCGAATCGACGGGCGTGATCGACGATTGCCATTTCATCGTCGGCACCTTCTCCAAGACCCTGGGCGCGATCGGCGGCTACTGCGTGTCCGACGACCCCGACTTCGACATCCTGCGCGTCACCGTGCGGTCCTACATGTTCACCGCCTCGCTGCCGCCCTCGATCGTGGCCTCGGTGCGCCAGGCGCTGCGCGTGGTGAAGGCCAAGCCCGAGCTGCGCACGCAGCTCTGGAACAACGTCGCCACGCTCTACGACGGCCTGAAGGCGCAAGGCTTCACCCTCGGCCCCGAGCATGGCCCGGTGGTGGGCGTGCACCTGCCCGACCGCATGACCGCGATCGGCTTCTGGCGCGCCATGCTCGATGCCGGCATCTACGTGAACGTCGCCGTGCCGCCGGCCACGCCCAACGGCGTGTCGCTGCTGCGCTGCTCGCTCTGTGCCGTGCACACCAAGGAGCAGCTCGACCACATGGTCGAGGTCATGACCGGCATCGGCCGCCAGTTCGGCGTCCTCCCCAACCAGCCAGCGTTGCGCGCCGCCGGCGCGCGCTAGCGCCCCTTGACGCGGCCCGTGTTCACGCTCGCCCATCTATCCGATCCGCATCTGCCGATGCCGCCGGCGCGGCCCGTCGAGCTCCTGGGCAAGCGCGCCACCGGCTACGTGAACTGGTGGCGCCGCCGGGCCCATCTGCATGTGCCCGCGGCGTTGGCCGGCATCGTGGCCGACATCCGCCGGCAGAAGCCCGATCACGTCGCGCTCACCGGCGACCTTGTGAACATCTCGCTGCCCACCGAATTCACCCGCGCCGCCGAGTGGCTAAAGCAGCTCGGCGGGCCGCAGGACGTCACCGTCATTCCCGGCAATCACGACGTCTACGTCGCCACGGCCTGGCCTAAGAGCCTCGGCCTGTGGGGCGCCTATATCGCGGGCGACGGCCAGCCGCCGGCGAGCGACTTCACCGTCTTCCCGACCTTGCGCCGGCGCGGGTCCGTGGCGCTGGTCGGCCTGTCGAGCGGGGTCCCCAAGCCGCCCTTCTTCGCCACCGGCACGCTGGGGCAAACGCAGATCGCCAAGGCCGAGACGCTGCTGGCCGATCTCGGCCGCGAGGGCGTCTGTCGCGTCGTGCTGATCCATCATCCGCCGCTCACCACCGAGAGCCGCTTCAAGCGGCTGACCGATGCCGCGGCGTTCCAGGCGATGATCCGCCGCGTCGGCTGCGAGCTCGTGCTGCACGGCCACGATCACCGCAGTGAAGTGGCCCGCATCGGCGGACCGGCCGGGCCGATCCCGGTGATCGGCGTCACCTCGGCCTCGGCGGCGCCCGACAGCAAGTACGGGCGGGCGCGCTGGCACCTCATTCGCATCGAGCGCGAAGCGGCGGGCTGGCGGTTCGACGTCGAATTGCGCGCCCTCAGCACAGACGGCGCGGGCTGCGAGCCTGACGGAAAGCTGTCCTTCCACAGTGGCCAGCCGCTCGCCATGGTAGCCTGAGCAGCAATGGCCTCTTCCGACATCGTCGTGACGCCCGTCAGCGGCAAGTCCGACCTCAAAGCCTTCATCAACCTGCCCAAGCGCCTCTATGCCGGCCACAAGGGCTACATCCCGCATCTCGACGCCGAGCGGCGCGAAGCCTTCACGCCGGGCAAGAACCCGTTGTTCGGCCATGTCGAGGTCCAGTTCTTCCTGGCCCGCCGCGGGGCCCGAGTCGTCGGCCGCATCGCAGCCCAGGTCGACCGCGCCTATCTCGAGCGCTACGCCGACGACACAGGCCATTTCGGCTGCCTCGCCGCCGAGGACGATCCTGAGATCTTCACCGCCCTGTTCGCGGCGGCCGAGACCTGGCTGCGCAGCAAGGGCCTGAAGCGGGCGACCGGCCCGTTCAGCCTCTCGGTCAACGAGGAGGTCGGGCTGCTGGTCTGGGGCTTCGAGAGCCGCCCCGTGCTGCTGGTGCCCTACGACCCGCCCTATGCCGGGGCCCGCGTCGAAGCCTGCGGCTACGCCAAGCTGAAGGACGTCTTCTCCTACGACTACGACGTCCAGAACGCCCCCGAGACGATCGGCGCCAAGCTGATGGCGCGCGCCGGCATGGCCGGCCGGGTCAAGGTGCGCACGGCCAACATGAAGATGTTCGACGCCGAGGTCCGCACCCTGGTCGGCATCTTCAACGACGCCTGGAGCGACAACTGGGGCTTCGTGCCCTTCACCCAGGCCGAGATCGACCACGCGTCGAAAGCCTTCGGGCCGGTGATCGTGCCTGACCTCGCGGTGTTCGTGGAGGTCGACGACGAGGCGGTGGCCTTCATCGTGGCGCTCACCAACCTCAACGAGGCGATCGCGGAGTTCAATGGCAAGCTGAACCCGATCAATCTCGCGAAGCTCCTGTGGCGGCTGAAGATCGCCGGCGTCGGCAGCACCCGCGTGCCGCTGATGGGCGTGAAGAAGAAGTTCCGCAACCATCCGCTGATGGGGGCGGGGCTCGCCATGATGGCGATCGACCATCTCAGGGCCAACGGCAAGCGGCTGGGCAAGACCAGCGCCGAGCTGGGCTGGATCCTCGAGGACAACAAGGCGACCAACAACATCATCCGCTCGGTCGGCGGGGTGCACTACAAGACGCACCGCATCTACGAGAAGGTCTTGTGAGCCAACCGGCGGCTTTCGCGCCGCTCGCCAACCGCGCCTTCCTGACCTTGTGGGTGGCCAATCTCCTGTCCAACACCGGCGGCTGGATGGCGAGCACGGGCGCGGCCTGGGAGATGACCAGCCTGACGCAGGAGCCGATCTTCGTGGCGCTGCTGGCCGCTGCCGGCACCCTGCCGATGTTCCTGTTCTGCTTCTTCGCCGGCATCCTCGCCGACCGCTTCGACCGGCGCCTCTACATCATCGCCTGCCAGTTCTGGATGATGGGCGTGGCCGCGACCCTGGCGGTGCTGGCCTTCTTCGGCCTGCTCGACCACTGGAACCTTCTGGCGCTCACCTTCTGCATCGGGCTGGGCAACGCCATGAACGCGCCGGCCTGGCACGCCATCGTGCCCGAGATCGTCTCGGGCCCACAGCTGCGGCCGGCCATCGCGCTCAACAGCGCGGGCTTCAACCTCGCCCGCACCGTGGGTCCGGTGGTCGGCCAGATCCTGCTCGGCCTCGTGGGCGTCTTCCTTCTTTTCGCCATCAATGCTGGCACCTACATCGGCGTCATCTTCGCCATGTCGAGCTGGAAGCGGTCGGCCGAGGCGCGCGCCAGTCAGCGCCGCGAGGGCCTCGTCGAGGCCGCCCGCTCGGGTATCGCCTTCGTGCGCAACTCCGGCGAACTCAAGGCCGTTTTCGCCCGCGGCCTCTGCTTCTTCACCCCGGGCATCGCCATCGGCACCTTGCTGCCGGTGATCGGCCGCTTCGAGCTCGGCCTCGACGAATTCGCCTTCGGCATCCTCTACGCCGCGTTCGGCGTCGGCGCGGTGGCGGCTGCCATGATGATGCCACTGATCAACCGCCTGCTCGGCCCCGATCGTGCAAATATCTGGGCAATGGGCGTCCACGCAGCGGTGACTCTCGTCGCTGCACTCGTCATGACGCCCTACGTCGTCGGCGCCTGCGTGGCGCTCTCGGGCGCCTGCTGGATCACTGTCATCGCCAACAACGGCGCCTCGGTGCAGATGATCCTCCCCAACTTCATGCGGGCGCGCGGCATGGCGGTACACCAGATGGTGTTCTTCGGCTCGATGGTCGTGGGCTCGCTCCTGTGGGGCAAGATCGCCACGCTGCTCGGCACGCAGGCCGCGCTGATCCTCTCGGCGGCCTCGCTCGTGCCCTTCACCGTGCTCGCCGCCTGGATCCGACTGCCGCGCTCGACGTTGCCGCGCACCTGAGCTGTGGACTTTCCAACACAAGACACACAATAATTTGCCTGCTGGGGCAGAATCTCCTTGTAACCGCGTCGATTAGTTGTATTTACGGTTTCAAGACGCCCAACGCACGTGCCGCTGGCCCATAGTGGTTACGCAACGACGGAAAGTGTTCTTTTTGGCAGCGCCGGCTTCGAGCCGGGTCCGGGAAGGAGCTTCTGATATGTTTGCTTACCGCGCGGGGCGTGCTCCCCGCCATTCCGTCATTTGCCCGGTGAGTTCTGACCGGGCCGCTTCGTTCGCTCTTCCGCTCCTGCGGACCGAGACCCCGTCGAGTATCGGCTGACGCACGCTGCCCCTTTGGCGCCGTACGTCCCGTTCGACTTTTCCACCGAACCAGCCTTTTGACCTGATTGACGGGGAACCCCCCAGCGATGACCGAGCGTATCTTTCGTTATCTCCGAGAGCAGCAGCCCGAGACGCCGTGCCTGGTGATCGATCTCGACGTGGTCGAGAACAATTTCCGGCGCATGCGCGAGCTGCTGCCCGCGGCCCACATCTTCTACGCCGTGAAAGCCAACCCGGCCGCGCAGATCCTGTCGCGCCTGGCGACCGCGGGCTCGAAGTTCGACACCGCGAGCCGCGGCGAGATCGAGCTCGTCCAGGCCACCGGCGTTGCCATGGACCGCGTCTCCTTCGGCAACACCATCAAGAAGGAAAAGGACATCGCCTGGGCCTACCAGCAGGGCGTGCGCCTGTTCGCCTTCGACAGCGAGGCCGAGCTGCAGAAGCTCAGCCGAGTCGCGCCGGGCGCGCGGGTGTTCTGCCGCGTGCTGGTCGATTGCGGCGGCGCCGAATGGCCGCTCAGCAAGAAGTTCGGCTGCGCGCCGGAGATGGCCAAGGACCTGCTGCGCAAGGCCAAGGAGTGGGGGCTCGACCCCTACGGCATCTCCTTCCATGTCGGCAGCCAGCAGACCGACCTCGAGCAGTGGGACAAGGCCCTGGGCCAGGTCTCGCAGATGTTCTTCGCGCTCGCCGAAGAGGGCGTCGACCTGCGCATGGTCAACCTGGGCGGCGGCTTCCCGGCGCGCTATCGCGCCGAGGTCAATCCGATCGAGGCTTACTGCGAGGCGGTGACCCGCGCGCTGGTGCGCCACTTCGGCAACCGCATGCCCGAGGTGATCATCGAGCCGGGCCGCTCCATGGTGGGCGATGCCGGCGTGATCCAGAGCGAGGTGGTGCTGGTCTCGCGCAAGGCGGCCAACGACCGCAAGCGCTGGGTCTACCTCGACATCGGCAAGTTCTCGGGTCTCGCCGAGACCATGGGCGAGAGCATCAAGTACCGCCTGCGCACGGGCCGCGACGGCACGCGCGTGGGTCCGGTGGTGCTGGCCGGCCCGACCTGCGATTCGGCCGATATCCTCTATGAAAAGACCGAGTACAAGCTGCCGCTGTCGCTGAAGTGCGGCGACAAGGTCGAGATCCTGGCCACCGGCGCCTACACGACCACGTACTCGTCGGTCGCCTTCAACGGCTTCCCGCCGCTCAAGGCGATCTGCATCTAGCCTCCGTTCACAACCGGAACGAACCGACGGGGCCTTGAGAAAGGCCCCGTCGCCGTTTATCGACCTCTATCGGACAAGGCAGGGACGCTGAAATGGCGAAGAAAGTCGCGCGCAAAGGCAAGAAGAAGCTCTCCAGGAAATACGCCTCGTTCTCCGGCCGCATGGTCATGATCGGCTTCGGCTCGATCGGCCAGGGCGTGCTGCCGCTGATCTTCCGGCACATCGACATCAAGCCCGAACAGATCACGGTCATCTCGGCCGAGGATCGCGGCGGCCTGAAGGAGCTGAAGAAGTTCGGCATCCGCTTCATCAAGAAGCGCCTGACCCGCGAGAACTTCCGCCAGACGCTCGACAAGCGGCTGGGCAAGGGCGACTTCCTGGTCAACCTGTCGGTCGAGGTCGCCTCGACGGCCCTGGTCGAGCTCTGCCAGGAGAAGGGCGCCTTCTACATCGACACCTGCATCGAACCCTGGCCGGGCGGCTACACCGACGCCAGCCTGTCGGTGTCGCTGCGCTCCAACTATGCGCTGCGCGAGAACATGCTGAAGCTGGTGCCGAAATACCGCGGCGGCCCGACGGCCGTGATCGCCCACGGCGCCAACCCTGGCCTGGTCTCGCATTTCGTGAAGAAGGCGCTGGTCAACCTCGCCAAGGACACTGGCCTCGGCACCGTCAAGCCGACCACGCGCGAGGGCTGGGCCGAGCTGGCGCGCGATCTCGGTGTGCGGGTGATCCACATCGCCGAGCGCGACACCCAGGTCTCCAGGAAGCCCAAGAAGGTCGGCGAGTTCGTCAACACCTGGTCGATCGACGGCTTCGTCTCGGAGGGCAGCCAGCCCGCCGAAATGGGCTGGGGCACCCACGAGAAGGGCCTGCCGTTCGACGGCGCGCGCCATGAGTTCGGCTGCGACGCGGCGATCTACCTCAACCGGCCGGGGCTGATCACCCGCGTGCGCACCTGGACGCCGATCGAGGGGCCGTTCCACGGCTTCATCATCACCCACAACGAATCGATCTCGATCGCCGACTATTTCTCGCTGCGCCAGGGCCAGCACGTCGTCTACCGGCCGACCGTGCACTATGCCTACCATCCGTGCGACCAGGCGATCATGTCCATGCACGAGTGTGCGGGCAAAAACCTGCACCAGCAGAAGAAGCAGCGCCTGATCGTGGACGAGATCACCGACGGCCGCGACGAGCTCGGCGTGCTGCTGATGGGTCACGAGAAGGGCGCCTACTGGTACGGTTCGCAGCTCGACATCCACGAGACACGCGAGCTCACGCCCTACAACAACGCGACCTCGATCCAGGTCTGCGCGCCCGTGCTGTCGGGCATCATCTGGGCGCTCGAGAATCCCGAGCGCGGCATCGTTGAGGCCGACGAGATGGACTTCGATCGCAACCTCGAGATCTGCATGCCCTATCTCGGCCCGGTGGTCGGCAAGTACAGCGACTGGACGCCGCTCAAGGACCGCGACGGGCTGTTCCCCGAGGATCTCGACAGGACCGATCCCTGGCAGTTCAAGAACTTCCGGGTGACCTGACCTGGTCTAATCGCGCCAGCGGCATCGCTCCAAGTCCAGGCGGTTGCTGCCGTCGAATTTGATGCCTTCCTTTTCCAGCAAGCGTCGCTGGAGGATGTCGCCGCCGTTGCGGGAGAGGCTATAGGACACCTCGCCCTTGGCATTGACGACACGGTGCCACGGGATCTTGGTTGCCGGGTCGAGGCGCTGAAGGACACGGCCAACAAGGCGGGCGCGCCTCGGCATGCCGGCCATCGCAGCGACCTGGCCATAGGTCGCAACCCAGCCCCGAGGGATGCGGCGGATGACGGCGCAAATTGCGTCGACTGCTGCATCACCTTGGAGGTGGGCAGTCTGATGCAGCTTGCGCTTCGGCGGCATCGGCAGCTTGCGTCGATCCCCGGTTGCCCAGCTTTGCAACAGTCTGGACGCTGTTAGCCTGAGGCCCTTGTCAGGACGACGCATCGTTCGAGTTCCCCTGGACTAGAAGATGCAGTCCGCCCGAGCGGCCGGCTGAATCGGATCCGCCGGCATGTTGAGCTTGCAGTGATAGTCGAAGGCGGCGCGATAGGGCGCCGCGATGCGCGTCTTCGCCTGGATGGGCAGGACGATGCGGCCGCCGCGACGGTCGATCTGCTGGCGGCCATAGGCGATGGTGGTGCCGTCCGGGAAATAGGCCTCGAAGACGGAGTGTCCTGCCGAGGAGGTGAACTCCATCACCAGGATGGCGCCGTCGATGCATTCGAAGCGGGGGCCGCTGCGCAGGACGCCGGTTTCCGTGGTCTTTCCGGAGGGTCCGGAGATCGTCCATTGCGAAGTCGAGGCCGTCCGCGAGGACTCCCCCTTGAGCGCGCCGCAGCTCAACGCGGCCGCGGCCGGGACACTCGCGGTCTGGCCATGGGCCTGTCCCGCGAAGACCGCGGCCAGAAGTACAAAGCCTGCTCGTTTCATTTGGGCAGACTACGTCGTCGTGGGCTCTGATTTCCAGTTTGCCTCGCCAATGCCCAGGTCTTAGCTTCGTTCCATCGTGCACAGGTTCTGCGGGGCGGTCGCCGGGGGAGCGGGATGAGCAGGCGCCTGCATCTGCCGGTCATCCTGTTCTTCGCCGCCCTGCTGGCACTCGGGCTGGCGGTCCATCGCGACTACGGCATCTCGTGGGACGAGCCGTTCCAGCGCTTCACCGGTGCCGTCACGGTCAAGCATCTCGCCGAGAAGTTCGCGCCGTCCCTGGTGAGCGGCGAAGCAGCCCGCCTGCCGGCGCTTGCCGGCTACATCGATCGCGACCACGGCACCGCCTTCGAGGCGCCGGCCGTGGCGCTGGAGGCACTGCTCGGTCTCACCGACAAGCGTGATATCTTCATGTTGCGCCATCTGCTGACCTTCCTGGTCTGCTTCGCCGGCGCGATCGCCCTCTACGGCCTGGCGGCGCGCCGTTTCTCCGATTGGCGGCTCGGCCTGCTCGCGGTGCTTCTCCTCGCGCTGTCGCCGCGCCTGTTCGCCGAGTCGTTCTATAATTCCAAGGACGCGGTGTTCATGGCGGCCTTCGCCATTGCCCTGAACACGGCCACTGCGTTCGTGCTCAGTCCCGGCATCCGCACGGCGTTGCTGCACGCCGTCGCGACGGGCTTCGCCATCGACATCCGCATCATGGCCGTGATCCTGCCTGCAGCCTCGATCGCCATCCTGACGCTGAGACTGGTGCGCGGCGAGCTGGCGGTACAGCGAACCGTCGTTGCCGGCGCCGTCTACCTGGCGGTCGCCTTCGCCGCCGCTGTGGCGATGTGGGTGTGGCTGTGGGCCGATCCGGTCGGCAATTTTCTCGAAGCCTTCGCTAGCATGGCGAAGTTCCGCTACCCGGGCGACACGCTCTATAGGGGAGCGCATATCCTGGGCACCGAGCTGCCCTGGCACTACATCCCCGTCTGGCTCTCGATCACGACGCCGCCTTTTTACCTGGCGCTTTTCGTCGTCGGCACGACAGCCATCCTGTGGCGCCTGGCGGCGCGCGGCTGGCGCCTGTGGCAGGGCGACGAGGAGCTGCAGGACCTGTTCTTCCTCGGACTGGTCGTCCTGCCGGTGCTGGCGGTGATCGTGCTGCAGTCGGTGCTGTATGGCGGCTGGCGCCATCTCTATTTCATCTATCCCGCCTTCCTTCTCGTTGCCGTGCGGGGATGGCTATGGCTGTGGAACACCGCCTCGACGTCGCGCGTTCTGCGCGCCGGCCTTGTGCTGGTCACGGCGTTGTCGCTGGTTCACACCGCCGCCTGGATGTGGCGGGCGCATCCCCTGCAGAACGTCTATTTCAACGCCCTGGCCGGCAGCAATCTCAAGGCGCGCTACGATCTCGACTACTGGGGGCTCGCCAACCGCATGGCGCTGGAATACATCCTGCGGCACGATCCCGGTGCCACCATCGTCGTGCAGGCCGACAGCGAGACGCCGCTGCAGAATACCATCGACATGCTGACGCCGGCTGAGCGCCAGCGACTGAAGGTGGCGGGCGACGGCGAGCCCGCGGCTTACGTGCTCAACAACTATCATGGCTTCAAGGAACCCGACCTGTCGCGCTATCAAGTCGGCTACGATCTCTTCTACGAGATCGTGATCGACGGCGAGGTCATCCTGTCGGTCTTCAAGCGACGCGCGTAAAGGAGGACGAAGGTGGAGCAAGCAGGGCGCCTGGGCCGCCGTGGGCTGCTGCAGGCCTCGTTGGCCGGCGCGCTGGCAGGCTGCTCGACGATGCCAGGATCGTCCTTCGAGCCCGCTCTGCAGTTGGCGCCCATCCGTGCGCGCACGGACCGCATCTTCGACATCGCCGTCTGCCTGCGGCCGTTCCGTCCCGCCGGCCCGCGCGTGGAGACCGAGCGGCTGGGCGACACGCTGGTGGTGCACAATTACGGCCACGGCGGCAGCGGCTGGTCGCTGTCGTGGGGCTCCAGCGCCCGCGCCATACGGCTCGCCATGCAGGCCAGTCCCGCCGAGGTGGCGGTGATCGGCTGCGGCGCGCTCGGTCTCACCTCGGCGATCCTGGCGCAGCGTGCCGGCGCCCGCGTCACGATCTATGCCCGCGACCAGCTGCCGGAGACGACGTCGGCGCGGGCGACCGGCGAATGGACGCCCGATTCGCGCATCGCTCTCGTCAATGGCGCCGCACCCAACTTCGCTGCGGTGTGGGAAGAGATGGCGCGCACCTCCTTCAAGAGGCATCGCGACTATCTCGGCCTCCCAGGCACGCCGGTGGAATGGATCGACCAGTATTCTGTTTCCGCCAACGCATTGCGCACCACCCAGAGCGCCGAGACGACCGATCGCCCCGCCCAGGCGGCCGTGCAATTCGCGAGCTATGCCCGCTCGATTCGCGATCTGACGCCGCGATGGCGTCCCATCCCAGCTGATGCCACCCCATTCAAGGCGTCATCCGTCGGCCGCAGCGAGATCATGGTTTTCAACATCGCCGACTACGGCCACACCCTGATGAACGACTTCTTCATCGCCGGCGGCCAGTTCCGGCGAGCCGACTTCCGCACGCCCTCGCAGATCGCCGCCCTGGGCAAGAAGGTGATCATCAACTGCACGGGCTACGGGGCACGGGCGCTGTGGAAGGACGAGACGCTGGTGCCGGTGCGTGGCCAGATCGCGCGCCTGATCCCGCAGCCCGAGGTGCGCTATGGCCTGGTTTACCGCGGCGTGCTGACCGTGCCGCGTCGTGACGGCCTGGTCGTCCAGTCCTTCGCCCGCGGCGAGATGCAGGGTTGGGACGACACCAACGAGATACCCGATCGCGCCGAGGCCGAGCAGGCGGTGCGGACAGTGGCCGAACTGTTTCCTACGAGCGCTTGAAGCGCATCATAGGAACGGCGCATCAATCCCATAGGCAGTCGATATTTCAGTCCTGAGAGGCCTCCCGGCAGTGTGCCTGCACCCGAAAGGGCAACTCACTTAAGGAGACGTCATCATGAAGTCCACATTGACCATCGCCGCTGCACTCAGCACGGCCCTGCTTCTGGCCGCGCAGGTCCAGGCCCAAGGGCCGACGACCGAGAAGTGCTTCGGCGTCGCCAAGGCCGGCAA
>DATGZZ010000202.1:0-2177 GCA_035296945.1 Reyranella sp. | reverse complement strand
GCGCCGCGTGACCAGCCCCAGGACGAGGGCCGTCATCAGCGCGTTGTAGAGCGTGCCGACCGCGCGGTACGCGGCCAGCCCGCCGCCGGATTCAGCCATCGTGTCCGTCGACGATGAGCGCCTTGGACGTGCCGGCCTTCAGTCGCATCTCGAGCACCGGCTTGTACTCCGACGAATCGTAGAAGCGCTCGGCCGCCTCGTAGCTCGGGAACTCCAGCACCACCACGCGCGCGGGCTGCCAGCCGCCTTCCAGGGTGCGTGTCTTGCCGCCGCGCACGACGAACTTGCCGCCGAACTTGGCGACCAGCCCCGGCGTGTGCTTGCGGTATTCGGCCATCAGGGCCTCGTCGGTCGTCTCGACCTCGACGATCATGTAAGCGGGCACGGGTTTCTCCTCTCAACCGGTTTCCATCGGCAGGCTGGGGTCGTTGGACCATTCCTGCATGGAATTGTCGTACACCGAGACGTTCTTGTGCCCAAGCAGGGCCGTCAGCACGAAGGCGTCGAGCGTGGCCGCAATCCCGCCGCCGCAATAGACCAGCACGCGCTTGTCCGGCGCCGCCCCCACGCCTTCGAACGCGGCGCGCAGCTCGGCGATCGGCTTCAGGGTCTTGTCGGGCCCGAACAGGCTCGCCGCCGGCACGCAGGACGATCCTGCGATGCGGCCGGCGCGGCCATAGACCACGCCGCCCGCGCCCTTGTGCTGCTCGTGGCTGAGCGCGTTCAGCGTCAGCGTGTCGGCCTTGCCGATCGCCGCCTTGATGTCGTTCTTGTCGACGAAGATCTCGGGCCGTCCGCGCAGTGTCAGCGTCGCCGGCGGATAGGTCGTGGCCTCGGTCGCCAGCGGCCGGTTCTCGGCCTTCCATTTGTCGAGCCCGCCATCGAGGATCGCGGCATCGTCGAAGCCCACGGCACGCAGCATCCACCACACGCGCGTCGCCCAGTTCGGCGTCGCGTGGCTGTAGAGGACGACGAAGGTGCCATGCCCGATGCCCTTGGCGGCAAAGGCCTTGGTGAGCTCGCCGAGCGAGGGCAGGGTGAAGCGCAGCTTGGTGTCGGGCTCGGAAAGCTCGCCCGGCAGGTCGAGGAAGGCGGCGCCGGGAATGTGGCCCTTGTCGTAATTGGCGCGGCCGCTTTCGACGTTGTAGCCGCCCTCGGGCCTGGGACGCAGATAGGTCGTGCAGTCGAAGAGGCGAAGTGCGGGCGCGTCCATGCGACGCGCAAGCTCTTCGGTCGAAATCAGCGCAGCGGAATGGGCAGCCATGTCGCTCTCCCGGAAAAGGGAGGGCGACTCTATCCGTCGGTCGGCGCGAAGCGAAGCGAGCTTAGATGGTCTTCTGCGGCAGCGGCGGAACGGCGACGGTGCCCGACGGCGCCGGCGCGGCAGACGGAGTGCTGAGCTGGCCGACGTCGGGCTGCTTGGGCGCGGCCGGCGTCGTCGTGGTCTTCTTGGTCTTCTTCGCCGTCGTGGTGGCCGACGCCTTGGTCGTTGTGGTCTTGGCGCTGGCGCTCACCTTCTTGAGGCACGAGCTGCGCGAGCTCGACGTCTTGAGGCTCTGGCAGTAGGCCGCCGTGCCCGGCTTGGGCTTGGCGGTCGGCACCGGGGCCGGCGAGCTGTCATCCTGGGTCTGGGCGTAGGACGGGGCGGTAAAAGCGACGGCCGCCAAGGCGGCCAGGCTGGCGATCAATAGACGCATTTTCGACTTCTCCCGGGCCGCTGGCGGAGGGGACGGGTGCGGCCTCGTTATGGCGACGAAATGTTATGGGATTTGTGTCATTTATGTCAATTTCTTAATGAGTTACAAGAACTGCAATTGAAAGCCTCTTGAGCCGTGCAGGCCATCCTCAACGTCGCTTTGCCGATCTTCGGCGTCATCCTGGCGGGGTATCTGGCCGGCCGCTGGCGCATCCTGGGCGGCGAATCGACGGCCGCCCTCAATGCCTTCGTGAGCTACTTCGCCCTGCCGGTGCTGTTCTTCGGCACCCTGGCGCGCACGCCGGTGGCGGCGGTGCTCGACCCGGCCCTCATGCTGGGTTTCGGCATCGTCGTGCTGGCGACCTTCCTGCTCGGTATGGCCACGACGCGGGTGGTTTCGCGATCAACCGGGACGCGCGGCGGTCTTGCCGCCATGAGCCTGCAGGGAATCGCCTCCTCCTGGGGCAATGTCGGCTACATG
>DATGZZ010000201.1:0-6768 GCA_035296945.1 Reyranella sp. | reverse complement strand
TCTACGGCAGCCAGAACATGGGCGGCGTGATCAACATCATCCTGAAGACCGGCCTGACCGCGCCCGGCAACGTCGTGCAGGCCGATGCGGGCTCGTGGAATCTGCTCGAGGCCAAGGCCGCGACCGGCGGTCTCTACAAGGGCTTCGACTGGTATGTCGGCGGTGCGGCCAGCACGCGCGACAACTACGCCATTTCGGGCGGCGCACCCGAGCTCAACACGGCGTGGACGCGCTATGGCGCAACCGGCGCCTTTGGCTACCAGATCGACGAGACCAGCCGCGTCGAGGGCACGGTGCGCTCGGACGGCGTCTACAATGCGGGCTTCCGCGGCTCGAGCGCCAACCTGTTCGCCTTCGACACGCGCTACAATTATTCCTTCGACACCAGCTACCTCGCCAAGACGCGTGACGGCCAGGGCAACGTCTACTTCCAGGCCTACTTCGTCACCGACGTCGACGATCTCAACAATCCTTCGCCGCTCAGCGCGCTCAATGCACCGGCATCGCGCACCACGACGGATCACAACCGCCGCCAGCTCGACATCCTCGGCGCGCGCTTCCAGCCGCGCTACAAGCTGTTCTCCGGCAACGAGCTCTTGTTCGGCCTCGACTGGGAGCGCAGCTGGCTGCGTTCAGACCGCTATCGCCTGGGCGGCGCGGCGGTGACCCAGCTCTCACCGCAGGACAACAACCAGACCGACAATGTCTTCGCGGTCTACCTCGAGGATTCGCAGAGCTTCTTCGACGACAAGCTGATCGTGCGCGGTGGCGTGCGCCAGACCTGGGGCACCACGGCGCTCGACTGGACGCCCTATGCGCCGACCCTGGTCACCGGCACCAATCCCTACCAGGCCACGACCTACTCGGCGGGCCTTACCTACGCCTTCACCGACTGGTTGGCCGGCAGAGCCGGCGCGTCGAGCGGCTTTCGGGCGCCGACCGCCACCGAGATCGGCGCCAACTTCACGACCACGCCGATCGGCACCACCATCTTCGGCAATCCGGGGCTGGGGCCGGAGACCAGCCAGCAATGGGAGGTCGGCGCGACGGCAACGTGGAAAGGCGGCCGCTTCGACACGGTGGTGTTCCAGAACACCATCTCCAACCGCATCGTGCCGCTCACCGTGTCCTCGACCGGCGGCCGCGTCGTGCAGGTCCAGACCAACAGCCCGGCCAACCTCGTGGTCCAGGGCATCGAGTTCCAGATGCAGGCCGATCTGTTCCAGTCGTTCAACTGGCGGCCGGCCGTCGACGGGCTGTTCTGGAACGTCTTCGGCAACGGCTACTACAATTGGAAGATGACCGACTATGGCGCCAACCCCTTGTCGGGCACTGACGTTGCGCTGCGCATCAACAAGTACGGCGCGTCGATCGGCACGCTGTTCGGCCAGATGGGCACGCAGTACCCGTGGAGCCTGCAGCTGCTCGGCATCCTGCGCGGGCCGATGTGGTACAACACCGAGGAAAGCCTTTCGCCGGTGTTCTTCCCCGGGCAGAACCGCACGGTCAGCGTCTACGAGAAAGGTGCGTTCTGGGTGTGGAACTCGCGTCTCGAGGTGGAAGTGATCAAGGACCTGAAATTGTTCGCGGCGGTCAACAACATCTTCGACGTGAACAACCATCCGATCTTCATCGCCCAGGACGCCACGCCCTGCACCGCCAACCGCGTGAACCAGAACGGCGCCTGCGGCAACTCCATGCCGGGACGGGAAGTCATCGCCGGCTTCCAGTTCAGGTTTTGATCAAGACGGCGGTCCTCGTCGGCGCGCTGGTTCTCGCCGCGCCGTTGCGGGCCGAGCCGGTCACGGTGCGCGACGCCTTCGATCGCAGCGTGACCGTGCCTGAGCCGCCGCAGCGCATCGTCACCATCTTCGCGTCGAACACCGAGATGGTGGCAGCACTCGGCCTCGCCGACCGCATCGTCGGCATCGAAGCCTATACGCGCTATCCGCCGGAGGTGCTGAAGAAGCCGCTGGTCGGCGGCCGCCTGGGCTTCTCGGTCGACGAGGTGGTCGCGCAGCGGCCGGACCTGGTCGTCGTCACACCCTCGCGCCAGGCCGCCAACCAGCTCGTCGATCCCATGCAGCGGCTGGGCATTCCCATCGTCGTGCTGCTGCAGCGGAACGTACCGGAGATCCTCTCCAACATCCGCCTGCTCGGGCGCCTGACCGGCGTGCCGGAGCGCGGCGAGCTGCTGGCCTCCAGCCTGCAGGCCCGCCTCGACAAGGTCGACCAGCGTGTCGCCGGCAGAAAGAAGCCGAGCGTGATCATGATCACCGGCCGACTGGGCAACGGCCTGCTGCTGGTGACGCGGCCGGGCACCTACACGGGTGACGCCATCGTACGCGCTGGTGGGAATCTCGCCTTCAATGCCGGCACCATCGCCCAGGTCTCGCCGGAGGCCGTGTTCAACGCCGATCCCGACCTGCTGCTGTTCGCCGGCAACGAAAAGGACATGACGGAACTGATCGGCCGGCCCGGCTGGTCCGATATGCGTGCCGTGCGGACCAAGCGTGTCCACGCCGTCAACCGCGCCGAGCTCTTGATCCCCGGGCCGCGCACCATCGATGGCATCGAGCGCCTGGCCAACATCTTCCATCCACCGGCGGCCACGCAATGAGAGTCTGGTCGCTCCTCATCCTGGCGCTGCTTCTGTCCATCCTGATTGGCGCTGCGGCCGGTCACGACTGGATGAGCGCCTCCGACCTTTTGCGCGCGCTGGCAGGCGACACCGATCTGCGTAGTCGCCTCTTGATCGACTGGCGTCTGCCGCGCGTGCTGGCCGCGGCGTGTGTCGGGGCCCTGCTGGGCTTGGGCGGCACGGTCTTCCAGGGCGTATTCCGCAATCCCCTGGCCGAGCCTTACCTCTTGGGATCGGCCGGAGGCGCGGCGCTCGGCGCCACCGTGGCGCTGCTGGTGCCGCTCGCGGCGCCGCAGTCGTTCGTGCTGCCCGTGCTCGCCTTCGCCGGCGCCTGGGGCGCCACCATGCTGGTGATCGGCATCTCGCGCGTCGCTGGCGCCGTCGATGCTGCTGGCATGCTGCTGGCCGGTGTCGCGGTGGCCGCAGTGCTGAGTGCATTGCGCTCTTTCCTGATGCTCGCCCTGTCCGACGAGACGGTGAGCCTGCAGATCGTCCTGAGCTGGGTGCTGGGTGGCGTGCAGACGCCGACCTGGCCGATCCTCGGCCTGCTGGCGGCGATCTCGATCGCTTGCCTGGTGCTCACCCTGCTGCTAGCCGGCCGGCTCGACGTGCTGGGCCTGGGCGAGACCATGGCCATCGCCTTCGGCCTCAACGTCAATCGCTTCATCGCATTTGCCGTGCTGGCCGGCTCGGCCGTGGTCGCGGCCGCCGTTGCCTTCGGCGGGCTGGTTGCCTTCGTCGGCCTCGCTTCGCCGCACATCGCGCGCTGGCTGGTCGGGCCGTTGCATCGGCCCTTGCTGCCGGCATCGGCGCTGGTCGGCGCCATCGTCGTCACCCTGGCCGACGCCATCGCGCGCTCGGCGCTGCCGCCGGCCGAGATACCCCTCGGCCTGGTCACGGCGGTTGCTGGCGGACCGTTCTTCATCCTCCTGCTGGCCCGCAGGCTGCGCACATGACCGGCATTGCGGCCAACAACGTTACCGTCAGGCGCAACGGTGCGACGTTGCTCGACGGCCTGTCGCTGTCGCTCGGAGCGAGCGGGTCGGTCGCCATCATCGGCCCCAACGGAGCGGGCAAGTCGACGCTGCTGAAGGTGCTGACCGGCATCGACAAGCCCACCGCGGGCACCGTGCAGGTCGGCGATCGCGATCTCGCGTCCCTCAGCAATGCCCAGCGCGCCAGCACGATCGGCTACTTGCCGCAGTACTTCGAGCCGCACTGGGATCTCAGCGTCGCCGAGCTGGTGCGGCTCGGCGCCGATCGCAGCGACCGGCTGGCCGCCGGCGCCATCGAAGCGGCGACGGAAAAGTTCGAGCTGACGGAGCTCGGCCGACGCCGCTGGTCGACGTTGTCGGGCGGCGAGCGGGCGCGCGTGCTGCTCGCGACCGTGCTGGTGGTCGATCCGCCGGTGCTGCTGGCCGACGAGCCGGCCGCCAGCCTCGATATCCGCCATCGCCTCGACGTGATCCGTGCCCTCACCACCCGGCGGCCCGACCGGCTGTCGGTCGTGGTCGTGCACGATCTCGATCTCGCCTTCACCTTCTTCGAACGCGTGGTCGTGATCGACCGCGGCAAGGTCGTGGCCGACGGGCCGGCCAAAAGCCTGATCGACGATCGGCGCATCGACGAGGCCTTTTCCGTGCGCTTCGACCGCCTGAAAACGCCGGACGGCTGGCTGTTGCGTGCGTCGACAGGCCCCTGATCGACCGGCTTGCATTGGCCCCCGGTCTGCCTGATAGGGTGGGCCGATGACCAAGACGACGCCCAAGAAACTGGGCTTTTTCACCCGTTTGCTCGACGAAACCACCGCAGCCGAGCGCTATCGGCTGGCCACCGAGCAGATCGTGCATGCCGAGCGCTGCGGCTTTGATTCGGCGTGGATCGCCCAGCATCACTTCCACGAGGGCGAAGGTGGGCTGCCGGCTCCGTTCGTGTTCCTTGCCCAGGCGGCGGTGCAGACCTCGCGCATCCGGCTGGGCACCGGCATCGTCACCCTGCCGCTGGAGCTGCCGGTGCGCGTGGCCGAGGATGCCGCCGTCACCGATCTGATATCGGGCGGGCGCCTCGAAGTCGGCGTCGGACCGGGCGGCAACCTGACCGCCTTCACCGCCTTCGGCCTCGATGCCAACGATCGCCACAAGCTGATGAACGGCAATCTCGATCTGATGCGCACCGCCTGGGGCGGCGGCGCGCTGCCCGGCGGCGACAAGCTCTATCCGGCAAGCCCGACCTTGGTCGATCGTATCTGGCAGGCGACCTTCAGCGTCGACGGCGCCCGCCGGGCCGGCCTCGCCGGCGATGGCCTGATGCTGTCGCGCACTCAGCCGCGCTCGCCCGACGCGCCCAAGGCCCTTTTGTCGGACATTCAGAACCCCATGATCGACGCCTATCTCGAGGCGCTGCCCAAGGGACGCGAACCGCGCATCCTTGCCTCACGCACGGTATTCGTCGCCGACGACACCCAGGAAGCGATGCGCCTGGCCGAGATCGGCGCAACCAGGATGCGCCACCGGCTCGCCGCCACCGGCAACCTGTCGTCGGGCAGCTTGGTCGGCGACCTCATTGCGGCCTTCGACGTGCATCTCGGCACACCCGATCAGGTCATCGCCTCGCTGCAGGCCGACGCCACGCTCGAGCGCGCCACCGATCTCACCATGCAGGTCCATTCGATCGATCCGCCGCATCCGTTCATCCTGCGCTCGATCGAGCTGATGGCCGAAGCCGTGGCGCCGGCGCTGGGCTGGGTGCGCAACGACAACGCTGCCGAGCGCCGCGTCGCCTGAAAGATCCGGGAAGGGAAACGATGTCCGATGTGATCGACACGCTGGCCGGCATCGCGCCGGGATCGTCGCTCGACGCGATCCGTAACGGACGCCTGCAGGCACGCACGCACGCCCAGGCGAGCTACGATTCGCTGTTCAAGCCGTTGACCGAAGCCGATGCGAGCAGGCTCGAGCGCATCGCCATCGCCTGCTTCGTCGCCGGCCTGCACGGCCGACCCGAGATGGAGGCGTTCTACGGCACGGCGCTCGCCGAGGCCGGCGCGCCCGCCACCTGGAAGGGTGCGATCGCCGCTGCCGTGAAGGCAGCCAAAGGACAAGGGCCGTACGGTCACTACCCAAAGGGACCGCTCAGCGCCGAGGACAAGGCCGGCCCCGTGTTCAAGATCGGCGCGGCCGAGCGCAGTGCGCTCGGCGTGCGGCTCGCGGCGGCATTCGAGCACACGCACATGCTGGTGTTCCATCCGCGCGATGCCGCGCCGTCTTACCTGCAGGCGCTGGTCGATGCCGGCTGGTCGGCCACGGGCATCGTGGTGATCTCCCAGCTCGTCGCCTTCCTTTCCTACCAGATCAGGGTCGTCGCCGGACTGCGCGTCCTGAAAGCGAGGCCGGCATGACCGACAAGGTGCTTTCGACCCCGCCGCATGTCGAGCCCGTGGTCTTCACGCGCGACATGCTCGACTGGCTGCCCTGGCTTGAGCCGATGGCCGAGCAGGACCTGACGGCGCGCCACATGGCGGGCCTGGTCGATGCGGCGCGTGCCAAGTCGGCCTATTTCCGGCTGCTGGTGCGTGATCCCGAAGTGCTCGAGCACCGCACCAAGACCGACAAGGACATCTTCTACAATCCCGAGGCCGGCTTGCCGCGCGCCGAGCGCGAACTGGCTGCCGCCGCCACCTCGCGCTTCAACGGCTGCATCTACTGCGCCTCGGTGCATGCCCGCTTTGCCGCGACCTATTCCAAGCGCGTCGAGGACGTCGATCGCCTGCTCGACAAGGGCGTCGGCACCGACCTCGACGCGCGCTGGAACGCCATCGTTGCGGCTTCCGTGGCGCTCACCGCGACGCCGATCACCTTCGGGCCCGAGCATGTCGACGGCTTGCGCAAGGTCGGGCTGGACGAGGCGTCGATCGTCGACGTCATCAACGCCGCCTCGTTCTTCAATTGGGCGAATCGGCTGATGCTGTCCCTGGGCGAGCCGGCGGCGCCGGAAAAGAGCTAGGTGAGGCGCAAGCCGGGCTGATGGTCCCGGGCGGCGCGGATGATCGACAGGAACTGCTCTTCCTGACTCTGCGCCATCCGGACTTGACCGAGTTCGCTCAGCGTCACTTTCCCATCAAGCCGGTC
>DATGZZ010000200.1:0-2385 GCA_035296945.1 Reyranella sp. | reverse complement strand
GGCGTCAGGCAGGGCGCGCCTCTTCAGCGGCTGCCAGACCCCGCGCGGAATGGGCTGCAGGGTGGCGACGAATTGCGCCGCGCAACGTTCCCAGGTGAAGGTCTCGGCGTGGCGGCGGCAGTCGGCTGGATCGCGGTCGATGGCTGCCAGGCAGGCGGTGCGCAGATCCTCGTCGAGTGCACCGACTTTCGGGTCGGTAACCACGTCGAGCGGCCCCGGCACGGGATAGCCTGCGACCGGCACGCCCGAAGCCAGCGCCTCGACCATCACGAGGCCAAACGTGTCGGTGCGGCTGGGGAAGACGAAGCAGTCGGCTTCGGCGTAGCGCAACGACAGCTCGTCGGTATCGACCGAGCCGAAGAAATGCGCATCCTTGTAGCGGCGCTTCAGCTCCTTGAGCTGCGGGCCGCCGCCCACGACCCATTTGGTCCCGGGCAGGTCGAGATCGAGGAAGGCCTTGATGTTCTTCTCGATGGCGAGCCGTCCTGCATAGAGCCAGATCGGCCGCGCGTCGCCGGTCTGGGTACGTGGCCGCGGATGGAAGGCCGCGATATCGACGCCGCGCGACCACGGCGTCAGGTTCCTGAAGCCGCGCTGCGTGAGCTCGTCGCGAATCGACTGCGCCACCACCAGCACGGCCGCCGATCGCGCATGGAAGCGGCGCACGAAGGCGTAGCTCCAGGACAACGGCAGGCGGATGCGGGCGCGGACGTATTCGGGAAAGCGGGTGTGATAGGCCGTGGTGAAGGGGATGTTGCGGGCGAGGCAGAACTTGCGCGCCGCCCAGCCCAGCGGCCCCTCGGTCACGAGATGGATGGCGTCGGGCGCATAGAGCTTCAGCATGTGCGCCAACCGCGCGCCGGGAAACAGCGAGAGCCGGATCTCGGGATAGGTCGGGCAGGGCAGGGTGCGGAAGCGGTCCGGCCCGAACACTTCGACGTCGTGGCCGTCGGCGCGCAGGAGCTGGGCCACGGTCTCGATGGTGCGCACCACGCCGTTGATCTGCGGGCGCCAGGCGTCGGAGACGATGGCGATGCGCAATCCGGCTACTCCGCCGCCAGGCGCACGGGGGCGGCCAGGCGCGGCAACATGGCGTCGCGTCGCGCCACCTCCTCAGCCCAGCGCACGATGCGCAGGCGGCCGTCGAAATCCTCGACCAGCGCGGTGCAGCTTTCGACCCAGTCGCCGTCGTTGCAGTAGAGGATGCCGTCGATGGTGCGGATCTCGGCGTGGTGGATATGGCCGCATACCACGCCGTCGACGCCGCGGCGGCGCGCTTCGTTCGCCACGGCGTGCTCGTAGTTGTCGATGAACTGCACGGCGTTCTTGACCTTGTGCTTGAGGAACGCCGACAGCGACCAATAGGGCAGGCCGAGCTTGCGGCGGCCCCAGTTGAAGGTGGTGTTGATGCGCAGCGCCGCGCTGTAGGCCCAGTCGCCCAGGATGGCGAGCCAGCGTGCGTAGCGTACGATGCCGTCGAACTGGTCGCCGTGGATCACCAGGAGCTTGCGGCCGTCGGCCTGGGTGTGGATCGCCTCTTCCTCGACCTTCACCTCGCCGAAGGTGAGCTGGCAGTATTGCCGCGCCGCCTCGTCGTGGTTGCCGGGGATGTAGATGACGTTGGTGCCCTTGCGCGCCTTGCGCATGATCTTCTGCACCACGTCGTTGTGCGCCTGCGGCCAGTACCACCAGCGCTTCAGGCGCCAGCCGTCGACGATGTCGCCGACCAGGTACAGCGTCTCGCTCTCGTTCCTTCTCAGGAAATCGAGGAGCAGCTCGGCCTGGCAACCACGCGTGCCCAAATGGATATCGGACAGGAAGATCGCGCGGTGGCGGGCAGGTTGATTACGCTCGATCACGGTCATGTGGATAAAACTCGACCGGCACAAAATCTGTTGGGCACGATTGCGCGTGACGCAGGGGATTGTGTATGTCGGCGATTGCGTGGCTGTGAATCGAATGTGACGGTTCAATGAACGTCGTTGCTGCCAAATCCATGTTGTTGATCGTCAATCCGACGGCTGGCCGGCGGCGGCGCGGGCTGGTCGCCGCGGTCGCGAGCCGGGTGCGCGCCGGAGGATGGACCGTCGACATCGTTGAGACGCAGGCGGCAGGCGATGCGCGGCGCTTGGCCGAAACCTGCGATGCGAGCCGTTATAGCGTGATCGCCGTGGCCGGCGGGGACGGCACGATCAACGAGGTCATCAACGGGCTCGCCGGCCGCGGCGCGGACGCGCCGGCGGTGGGTATCGTGCCGCTGGGCACGGCGAATGTGCTGGCGCACGAGCTGGGGCTGGGCTTCTCCGCCGCAGCGGTGGCCCGCACCATGATCGCGGGCCGGCCGTTGCTCGTGCAGCCAGGCGAGGCCGTCAACGGCGCGGGCGC
>DATGZZ010000199.1:0-3828 GCA_035296945.1 Reyranella sp. | reverse complement strand
GGGTTCTCATCCAGGATGCCCAGCAGGACAGGCCAGATATACCGGTTGGGCCAGCTCGGCTCGGCGCTGGGATAGGCGGTCTGGGGGATGGCCGGCGCGCTTGCCGCCAAGTCTCTGTCGGCGCTTTCCTGAGACATTCATCGATCTCTACGGAGGACGCTGCTCGGCTGCAACCCTCATGCACATGGTGCATTATCCCCCGTCCATGCGCACGCTCGAGATCGTCCACCACACGCGGTATGAGTATTCGCAGCCGGTGGCCTTGGGCGAGTACCGCCTGATGTTCCGGCCGCGCGACAGCCACGACCTGCGCCTGCTGCACACCGCTCTCGCCATCGAGCCCGCGGCGTCGGTGCGCTGGATCCACGACCCGTTCGGCAACTCGATCGCCATTGCCACCTTCGAAGGCGAGACGCAGGTGCTGGAGCTCACCAGCACCATCAGGCTCGAGCACTTCGCCCTGCCGCTGGAGTTGCCGCCGATCGAGGAATACGCGCGCACCCTGCCTTTCAGCTACCTTGCCGAGGAGGCGCCCGATCTCGCGCGCTATGTCGAGCGTCACTATCCCGATCCCAACGCCATGGTCAGCAGCTGGACCAAGCAGTTCCTCGAAGGCGAGAACGCTGCGGAGACGTTCACGGCACTGACACGCATGTGCAAGGGCATCCAGGAAGGCCTGAAATACTCCATGCGCTTCGAGCTCGGCACGCAGCCGCCCGGGGTCACCCTGGAGACCGGAACCGGCACCTGCCGCGACTACGCGTTGCTGATGATGGAAGGCGCCCGCGCGCTCGGCCTCGCGGCGCGGTTCGTCACCGGCTACCTCTACGATCCCGCCCTCGACGGCGCCGACGCCAGCCCGGCCTACCCGCATGCCTGGATCGAGGTCTATCTGCCGGGCGCCGGCTGGGTGGAATTCGATCCGACCAATGGCATCATCGGCACCGAACGGCTGATCCGTGTCGCCGTCGGCCGCGATCCGGACCAGGTGATGCCGATCAAGGGAGCTTTCACCGGCGCCGCCGATGTCGTCGTGACGGCCGCGGTCGACGTGCAGGTGCGCACGGTGGCCAAACCCCAGCCGGCCGCCACCGAAGCCGCGCCGCCGGCGCCGGCCGCACCCACCGGGGCCTGACGCTTCGACGTACGTCTTTGTCGCGTATTTGAAGGTAATTTCAGGTAGAATGCGATAAAGTCCCGGTGGTAAGCGGGCGCATCAACGAGGAAAGACCGACCGTTTGAATGCAATGACCTGGATGCTGCGCGGCCTTCTCGGCGTCGGCGGGGCCATCCTCGCTGTCGTGGGCTGGCCGGTCGCGAATGGCGCCTGGCAGGCGCAGAAGGCCGACGCCGTCGTCTTCGAGCTGCGCACCGGCCAGGCGCTGCACCTCGCCAGCGTGCAGGACGCCATCGCTGCCCTCGACCGCGCAGTCGCGGCCGATCCTGTGGCGGGCCGCCGGCTGGGGCGGTCGGAGCTGCTGGCCGGTGCTGCGCTCACCACCGACCTGCCGGTGACCAGGGAGCAGCGCGCCGAATGGATGAAGCAGGCGAAGGGCGATCTCGACTTCGGGCTGGCCAATGCGCCGGCCCGCGGCGTCGGCTGGGCGCGCCTTGCCGCGGCCCGCCAGGCGCTCGACGGCACCTCGGTCCGGGTGGTGGCGGCACTGATGATGTCGATCGACGTGGCGCCGATGATGTCGTCGCTGTGGCCCAGCCGCCTGCAGCTCATCCTCGACAACTGGCAGTATTTCACGCCCAAGGAGCGCGAGCGCATCGCCGCCTACGTGGCCATGAACTGGCGGATGAGCCGTGAGCGGCGCTGGGTCGCCGAGACGATCCGCTCGCCGATCGACGAACTCTTCGTCCGCTACTTCGTGCGCGACGAGCCGAACGCCCAGGAGGAGCTGACGCAATGGCTCACGCACCTGAGGAAGAAGTAGCCTTCGACGCCGAGGCGCGGGTCGAGCGGCGGCGCCATCCGCTGCTGGCGCTGCGCGGCCTTGCCGACTGGTCTGTGGCAGTGCTGTTCTTCGCCGTCGTGTCGTTTGCCGCCCTGCCGATGGGCGCCAATCGCGATTGGGCGTGGGCGCCCATTGGCGTGATGCTGGGTGTGCTTGCCGTCCTCGTCGCCGCCGGGGTGGGGACACGCAAGGGCTTCGACGTGAGCGAGGCTGAGCGCAAGCCGCTGCTGGCGGTTACTGCCTGCTTTTGCCTGTTCGTCCTGTTCGGACTGTTCCAGATGTCGACCATGGCGCCGTTGTCGGGCAGCGCCTGGCTCTATGAGGCGGCCGCCCGCCTGCTCGGCAGCGCCCACGCGCCGGTGCCCGACCTCGCGATCGATGCGGCGCGCAACACGCTGCTCAAATGCCTGACCTGCGGTGCGATCTTCCTGACCGCCCGCGCGCTCTGCCGCGACCGCGACCGCGCGCGGCTGCTGCTGCTGATGTTCATAGCCGGAGCGGTGCTGGTCGTGGCCTACGGCGTGCTGATGCAGGTGACGACGCACTCCTGTTATCTCGGCAGCTACCTCAAGAAGGTCGGTCCCTACGACCCGGCGACGGGACGCTGCGTGATGTCGGGCACCTTCGTCAGCAGCAATTCGTTCGGCTGCTACTGCGGCATGGGCATGGTGGCGGCCATGGCGCTGATCTTCGCCGGCAGGCGACGCAAGGGCGACATGCCCTACGGCTACGACGAGGACGACGAGGAAGGCATCATCGCCTCGTTGACCGGATTTCGCGTGACCATGCTGGCGGTCTGCCTGCTGCTGCTGGGCGGCCTGCTGTTTTCGGCATCGCGCGCCGGCCTCGCCGCCACCTTCGTCGGCGCCGCAGCCCTTACCGTGTTGATGCTGCGCGGCCGCTGGCGCTCGCGGCCGGACCTGGTGCGTGTCTTCGTGGCGATCAGCTTCGTCGTCGGCATCATCGTGCTGGTGATCGCCGGCAACACCATCGTCAACAAGGCGATACGCGCCAGCGACGGTGGCGACCGCATGCAAATCTGGCTGGCCTCGCTGCAGGCTGTGCGGATGTCGCCCTGGCTGGGCTGGGGGCTCGGCAGCTTCGCCGACATCTACGCCATCGTGCAGCCGATGCGCGTGCCGATCGCCAACGATCTTGCGCACTCCACGCCACTCGAGACCATGGTCGAGGTCGGCGTGCCGATGGCGCTGGTCGGCTTCGCCATCGTGCTCATACCGTGGGGCGTGTCGCTCTACGGGGCGGTGACGCGGCGGCGGGCGCATCGTTATCTGCCCGGAGCGGCTTTCGCCGCCGCGGCCGTGGCGATCCTTCATTCCGTGGTCGATTTCAGCCTGCAGATGCCGGCCATCGGCTTCGTCGTCAGCGCCCTTCTCGGGATGGGATGGGCGCAAGCATTTGGCCGCAGGGAAAGATCAAGAGGCGACTTTACGCCATGGGAGTAGTTCAACTATACTCATTGTGGGTGCAAACAGTATGTCTGGGGGCATGCTCGTAGAAGCAGTAATTGCATGATGCGAGGCGTGGGCCGCTGGCCTGGCAAGACGCCTCGCAGGTCGGTATGGCAAGGACGTGGGGAGGGCGTTGGCGTGCGCAGAGCGATCCCGGTCGGGCCGGAGGCCTCGTCGGTCGAACGCCCGCTGAATAGCGGGCGGGCGATGCGGTCGGCGCCGCAGCGCTTCGTCGAGACGTGGATCGACGCCATCGTCGGATTCCTGTTCTGCGTCGTGCTGCCGATTCCGATCTATGCCACCGGCGAGCCGTTTGCCGCCGGGCTGGGCGGCACGGAGTTCACCATCATCGCCACGGCGGCGGGCTATTCGGTGGTGTGGTACTGCGGCCGCAGGCT
>DATGZZ010000198.1:0-6508 GCA_035296945.1 Reyranella sp. | reverse complement strand
CCGGTGCTCTATCTTGCCGTGCTGCTGCACGACATCGCCAAGGGCCGCGGCGGCGATCACTCGGTGCTGGGCGCTGACGTAGCCATGCAGCTGGGGCCGCGCCTGGGGCTGAGCGCGGCCGAGACCGAGACCGTGTCGTGGCTGGTCCGCTACCACCTCGCCATGTCGGGCACCGCCTTCCAGCGCGACCTGATGGATCCCAAGACCATCGACACCTTCGCCGCCCTGGTGCAGTCGCCCGAGCGCCTGCGGCTTCTGCTGGTGTTGACGGTGTGCGATATCCGCGCCGTCGGGCCCAACGTGTGGAACGGCTGGAAGGCGGCGCTCCTGCGCCAGCTCTACCATGCCACCGAGCAGGTCCTGTCCGGCGGCACGCTGTCGGGCGGCCGCGGCGAGCGCATCAAGCAAATCCAGGGCGAGGTCGCCAAGCGCCTCGCCAGCTGGACCGAGGCCGAGAAGGAAGAGCATTTCGCGCGCGGCTACGCGCCTTACTGGCTGTCGTTCGATCCCGATACGCTGGCCCGCCAGGCCGAGCTGGTGCGACGCGCCGAGCGCGAGCGCCAGCCGCTTGCCATAGAGCATCGCATCGACGGCGAGCGTTCGGTCACCGAGGTGACGATCTACACGCTGGATACCCACGGCCTGTTCGCCCGTCTCGCCGGCGCCATGGCGATCAGCGGCGCCAACATCGTCGACGCCAAGATCTTCACCCTGGCCAACGGCATGGCGCTCGACACTTTCTGGATCCAGGATCTCGAGGGCAAGCCGTTCGACGGCCCGCAGCGGCTGGCCCGGCTCGCCGCCCGCGTCGAGATCGCGCTTTCCAACCGCCTCGACATCCAGCGCGAGCTCGACAGCCAGCGCTCGTCCTGGCCCAAGCGCGACCACGTCTTCACTGTCGAGCCGCGCGTGCTGATCGACAACAATGCCTCCGATACGTTCACCGTCATCGAGGTCAACGGCCGCGACCGCCCGGGCTTCCTGCATGTCGTGACGCGCGCGCTGACACGCATGAACCTGCAGATCGCCTCGGCCCACATCACGACCTACGGCGAGCGCGCCGTCGACGTGTTCTACGTGAAGGACCTGTTTGGCCTCAAGGTCGTGAACCAGGACAAGCTCAAGCAGGTCGCCGACACCGTCGAGAAATCCATCCGTGACTTCGACACGCGCTTCGAGCCGGTGGCGAAGGCGGCGGAGTGACGGCCCGTGGCCGTCATCCCGAGCCTTTGCGAGGGATCTGCCCCAAAGGATCCTTCGCTTCGCTCAGGATGACAGCTGCCCTGTCACTCCGGCTTGAACCCTGACTCCTTCAACAGCGCCGTATTGATCTCGACCTCGGCCTTGATGAAGGCGGCGAATTCCTTGGGTCCGCGCGCGGTCGGCACGATGCCGAGCGACGTGGTCTTGGCGATGAAGGCGGGATCCTTGGAGACTTCCGCCATCGCCGAGGCGAGCTTGTCGACGATGGGATCAGGCGTGTCCTTGGGCGCCCACAGGCCGTACCAGGAGCTGATGAAGAAGTCCTTCAGGCCGACTTCGTGGGCGGTCGGGATGTTGGGCGCAAGCTGCGTGCGCTCCTTGGAGGTGACGAACAGGCCACGCGCCCGGCCGGAGGTGGCGAGCGGCAGCGTCGCCGTCCACGGATCCATGAAGAGCTGGACGTTGCCCGCCATCAGGTCGGTGTTGGCGGGCGCGGTGCCCTTGTAGAGGATGGTGTCGAGCGGCAGGCCGGTGCGCTTCAGGAAAGCGAGCGTGGCGATGTGTCCGGCCGAGCCGCCCGAGGACAGGGCAAAGAAATACTTCTTCGGCTCGTTGGCGATGGCCGCGATGGTGCTGGCATAGTCGGTGCCTGGCACGTTGTTGTTCAAGATCAGCACCAGCGGCGCTTCGCCCGCCTGGGCGACCGCGCGGAAGTCGGTCTGCGGATCGTAAGGACAGGTCGGCACCACCGTCTTGCCCAGCACGAACAGGCTCGCGTTGAACAGCAACGTATAGCCGTCGGGATCGGCCCGACGCACCTGCTCGGAACCGACGGTGCCCGAAGCGCCACCTACATTCTGGACCAAGATCGGCTGGCCGAGCTTCTGGGAGAGGAACTCGCAGGTGATGCGGCCGAGCCCATCGGTGCCGCCGCCCGGCGGATAGGGCACGATCACCTTCAACGGCTTGTTGGGGAACGTCCCTTGTCCAAAAGCAGGCGCGGCGAGCAACGAAGCGCCAGCGGCACCTACAAGCGTTCTCCGGCGGATCATGGCTTCACCGATACCGACGAGGCGCACGATTTGCCACCTTCGGCCTCGCAGATCGTGCGCACGACGCGGCGCGCCTTCACGTCGCCGCAGCCGACGCCCAGGGCCTTCGATGTATCGAGATGCTGTTTCAAAGTCGTCGTCCCTCCGACACCAATTGGATCGAGAACACCTTCACGATATGCCGATTTCAATTCGACGATGCGTTCCTGGCCGTTCTCCAGCGTGACGGCGACATCGACCTGCAGGTAGTCGATTATCTCCGACGAGTTGTTCTCAACCATGAGGCTCGGCACGCAATTGCCGAACACCATCGCATCCTGGCCGCGCGTGACGTCGATGCCATTCGCGGCCAGTGCCGTCGACGCAGCAAGAACCAGACCAACGGCAATACCCAGCCGAGGATGACGAATACGCATGATCGCCTCCCTTTCCCTGTCGATGCCTATTCCGTCGCCTGCAGGCGCTGCTCGCGGCGCACCGCCAGCATCTGCAGAATCGATGCCGCCGTCTCCTCGATCGAGCGGCGCGTGACGTCGATGGTCGCCCACTTGCGGCGCGCATAAAGGCGGCGCGCTTCCTGGATCTCGCGCTGCACGGTGTCCATGTCGGTGTAGTCGGTCTCGGTGTTCTGCTGCAGCAGGCGCAGGCGATTGACGCGGATCTGCACCAGGCGCTCTGGATCGGTGATCAGCCCGACGATCAAGGGGCGCTTGGCGTTCTCGAGCGCGGACGGAGGATCGACCAGCGGCACCAGCGGCACGTTGGCCGCGCGCACGCCGCGATTGGCGAGATAGACGCAGGTCGGCGTCTTGGAGGTGCGCGACGGCCCGACCAGGATGACGTCGGCGTCCTCCAGATCGTGCGTCGACTGTCCGTCGTCGTGCGCCAAGGTGTAGTGCATGGCGTCGATGCGGTCGAAGTAGCCTTCGTCGAGCTGATGCTGGCGGCCCGGCCACTGCTCGCTCTTGGAATGGAAGTGCACGGCCAGCACGCTCATCGCCTGGTCGAGCACGCCGACACAGGGCAATTGCAGGCGCCGGCAGTGATCGCGCACCAGATCACGCAGCTCGGGATCGACCAGCGTGTAGAGCACGGGGCCGCGGTCGCGTTCGACCGCCTGCATGACCTTGTCCATCTGGCCCTTGGTGCGCACCAGCGACCAGACATGCTCCTGCACGAACACGCCCTCGTATTGCACAAGGCAGGCGCGCGCCACGCTCGACACCGTCTCGCCGGTCGAGTCGGACACGAGATGGACGTGGAAGTTTCGGTTGGCCACGGTCTTTTCTACCCCACAGCGACCCGGGGAGAAACGCGGGATTGGCGAGGGCAAGGCGGGGACAGCCGGACCGTTCTGCCGGACCGCCCCGATTCAGGCCCCGAACCCTTCGGCCCCATCCATTTCCCATCCCTTGCGGACAGGCTGGGAGGAATACCATGCGAATCGGGAATCCGGCGATGAAAGCCCGTCGAATCGGCCTTGGCCGATCCACAGCGGCCTGGGGACGCCTGACCAATAGGGCGCATCCCCATGTGCCACACCCCCTACTACTCCTACTACCTATTATGAATAGAGTAAGAGGAAGCATGAGGGATGAGCAGTGAGCACCGGGAAATTCCTGGATACTCTGGCCGGAGCGCGCTTTGCGACGCCGCCGATCTGGCTGATGCGCCAGGCCGGGCGCTATCTGCCGGAGTATCGCGCGGTCCGGGCGACGACAAAATCGTTCCTCGAATTCTGCTACACGCCGGACAAGGCCGTCGAGGTCACGCTGCAGCCGGTGCGCCGCTTCGGGCTCGATGCCGCCATCATCTTCTCCGACATTCTCGTGGTGCCCGATGCGCTCGGCCAGAAGGTCTGGTTCGAGGAGGGCGAAGGCCCCAAGCTCGAGGCGCTGACCGACCCCGCCGACTTCGGCCAGCTGAGCCGGGCGCGCCTGCCCGAGAAGCTGGCGCCGGTCTACGAGGCGATCCGCCGGACCCGCGCCGAGCTGCCGCGCGAGACGGCGCTGCTGGGTTTTGCCGGCGCGCCGTTCACACTGGCCTGCTACATGATCGAGGGCGCCGGCAGCCGCGACTTCGCCAAGGTGAAGGGCTGGGCCTATCGCCATCCCGATTCCTTTGGCCTGCTGATCGATCTTCTGGTCGACGCCGTGGTCGATCATCTCGTCAATCAGATCGACGCCGGCGCCGACGCCGTGCAGCTCTTCGATTCGTGGGCCGGCGTCCTGCCGGAAGAGCAGCTCTTCGGCTGGTCGCTCGAGCCCATGGTGCGCATTGCCCATGCCGTGCATGCGCGCCATCCCAAGACGCCGATCATCGCCTTCCCGCGCGCCGTTGGTCCGGCGACCTTGATGTATCGCCGCAACGATGCCTTTGCCGCCCTGTCGATCGACACCGGCATCGGCGCCCATTGGGCGGCACGCGAGCTGCAGCCGCATATCTGCCTGCAGGGCAATCTCGATCCGCTGATGCTGGTGACCGGCGGCGCGGCGCTGGAGCGCGAAGCCACGCGCATCCTCGACAAGCTCGGCCACGGTCCCTTCGTGTTCAACCTGGGCCACGGCGTCGTGCCGCAGACGCCGCCCGAGCATGTCGCGCAACTGGTCGAGATCGTGCGCAACTGGACGCCGTCGACCTCATGAGGGGCACCTCGTGAAGATCGCGATCATCCTGTTCAATCTCGGCGGACCGGATTCGCTGGAAGCGGTGCAGCCCTTCCTGCGTAACCTGTTCGGCGATCCCGCGATCCTGCGCGTGCCCGGTTTCATTCGTGGGCCGTTGGCAAGCTTTCTGGCCCGCCGGCGCGCACCGACGGCGCGGGCGATCTACGACAAGATCGGCGGCTCCTCGCCCATCCTGGGCCAGACCGAGGCACAGGCGCGCGCGCTCGAAGAAGCGCTGGGCGCCGAGCATGAATGGCGTGGCTATGTCTGCATGCGCTACTGGCATCCCATGACCGAGGCCGTCGTGCGCTCGGTCGAGCGCTTCAAGCCCGACCGCATCGTGCTGCTGCCGCTCTATCCGCAGTTCTCGACGGCTACCACGGAATCGTCCTTGAAGGCGTGGAACGACACGGCGAAGTTCAAGGTGCCAACCAAGAGCGTGAGGGATTACCCGACCGAGCCGGGGTTCATCGCCGCATCCGTCGCGCTGCTGAAGGAAGGCCTGGCCCAAGTCGGCAACGTGCCGCATCGGGTGCTGTTCTCCGCGCACGGCTTGCCCGAGCGCGTGATCAAGGCGGGCGATCCCTATCAGGGCCAGGTCGAGCAGACGGCCAAGGCGATAGCCGATGCCGTCGGCGGCCTGGACTGGTCGGTCTGCTATCAAAGCCGCGTCGGTCCGCTGAAATGGATCGGCCCCTCGACCGACGCCGAGATCGCGCGTGCCGGCGCCGACAAGGTCGCCGTCGTGCTCTATCCATTGTCCTTCGTGTCGGAGCATTCCGAGACCCTGGTCGAGCTCGACATCGAGTATCGCCATCTCGCGGAGAAGGTCGGCGTGCCGAACTACATCCGCGTGCCCACCGTCGGCACCCATCCGCTGTTCATCGCAGGTCTCGCGACGCTGGTGCGCGATGCTCTATGAGATCCTGAAGGCACTGCACATCGTGGCCGTCATCGCCTGGATGGCGGGCCTGCTCTACCTGCCGCGCTTGTTCGTCTATCACGCCGACGCCGAGAAGGGGTCCACGCAGAACGAGACCTTCAAGGTCATGGAGCGCCGCCTGCTGCGCGGCATCATGAACCCGGCCATGATCCTGGTCTGGATCTTCGGCCTGGCGCTCGCTTGGCGCGGCGACTGGTGGCAGGCCGGCTGGTGGCAGGTGAAGTTCGCATTGGTGGTTGGCTTGACGTTGGTCCACCACCTCTACGGCCGCTGGCGCAAGGACTTCGAGGCGGACAGGAACACAAGGCCTGCAACGTACTATCGCTGGTGGAACGAGGTTCCGACGGTGCTGATGATCGCCATCGTGTTCCTTGCGGTGCTAAAACCCTTCTGAATCGAGGCACCCATGACCGACTACGCACCATTTCCCTTGATCGACCTCTCCGGCAGCCCGCGCGAGCGCGGCCGCATCCACGGCAAGGCCGCCGCCGACCGCTTGCGCCGCGGCGCCAGGATGTATGCCGAATCGCTGCTCAAGAGCGGCGTCGACTGGCCCGAGCTCGAGCGCCGCGCCGAGGCGCTGGTGCCGTCGATCGAGACGTTCGATCCGACCTACATCGAGGAGATGCGCGGCATCGCCGAGG
>DATGZZ010000197.1:0-13775 GCA_035296945.1 Reyranella sp. | reverse complement strand
AGCGGGCGGAGGGGTCATGGGCCACAGTGGCTGTGCGGCTCATGACCCCTCCGTCGCCGTATGACGGCGACACCTCCCCATCGCGGAGTCCGCGATGGGGAGGATCCACACAGAAGGTCGCCCGATGAGCGCGCTGTGGATGTTCCCCGCCCTCATCGCGGTGATCCTGACCGGCTTCCCGGTGGCACTCACCATGATGGCGCTGGCCGTCGTGTTCGGGCTGCATTCCTTCGGGTTCGAGGGGCTGCAGTACCAGTTCATCCAGAAGATCGAGGAGGTGGCGACGGCCCAGGTGCTGGCCGCCGTGCCGCTGTTCATTTTCATGGGCGCCATGTTCGAGGCATCGGGCATCGCCTCGCGCCTGTTCGACGCCATCCACATGTGGACGCGCCGCATTCCCGGCGGGCTGGCCGTCGGCACCGTCATCATGTGCGTGATCTTCGCCGCGACCAGCGGCGTCGTCGGCGCCACCGAAACGGTGGTTGGCCTCTTGGCCATCCCGGCCATGCTGAAATACGGCTACTCCAAGAGCCTGATCTCCGGAACGATCTGCGCCGGCGGTTCGCTCGGCACCATCATCCCGCCGTCGGTGCTGGCCGTCGTCATCGGTCCGGTGGCGAACGCCTCGGTCGGCAACATCCTGCTCGGCATGTTCATCCCAGGCTTCATGCTGGCGGGGGCCTACATCATCTACATCGTGATCCTGTGCACCCTCCGTCCCGACTATGGACCGCGCATCCCGCGGGCGCCCGACGAGCCGGCGCTCGGCGCCAAGCTGGTGCTGAGCGCCAAGGTGCTGGTGCCGCCGGTCGTCGTCATCATCGCCGTGCTGGGCTCGATGATGGCGGGCATCGCCACGCCGACCGAGGCCTCGGCAACCGGGGCGCTCGGCACCGTGCTGCTGGCGATCGCCTACCGGCGTCTGACCATGGCGGTGCTGATCGAGTCGACCATGCGCACCGTGCGCATCACGGCGATGATCCTGACCATCGTCGCCTGCGGCCAGATGTTCGCCGCCGTCTTCGTGGGTTCGGGCGGCCTGCAAACCCTTCAGGATTTCCTGAGGGATTTCAGCGTCGGGCGGTGGGGCCTGCTGTTCCTGGTGATGTTCATCGTGTTCCTGGCCGGCTTCATGCTCGAGCCGCTGGTGATCATCCTGATGGTGGTGCCGATCACCATGCCGCTGATTGAGGCGGCGTGCTTCGACAAGGTGTGGTTCTGCGTCCTATTCCTGGTCATGCTGCAGACCGGCTACCTGACGCCGCCGATGGCGCCGTCGATCTTCTATCTGCGCGGCATCGCCCCGCCAGAGATCACTCTGCGGCACATGTATACCGGCATCTGGCCGTTCATCGGCCTGCAGCTGCTGGTCGTGGCATTGCTGGTCTACTTCCCGAAGACCGTGACGTGGTTGCCCGATGCCGTGTTGACCGGTATTCGTTGAGGCGATGACGCACCAAGACCAGCCGTTGCTGCGCGTCGAGAAGCTGCGCAAGCACTTCGCCTTCACCAAGGGAATCCTGTTCTCGCGCACGCTGGGCCACATCAAGGCCGTCGACGACGTCTCCTTCGACATCAGGGCCGGCGAGACCTTGGGACTGGTGGGCGAATCGGGCTGCGGCAAGACCACGACCTCGCGCATGATCCTGAACCTCGAGGAGCCGACCGAGGGTCGCATCCTGCTCGAGGACGAGCCGATCCAGGGCCTGCAGGGCGAGGCCCTGCGCGCCTATCGCACCAAGGTGCAGGCGGTGTTCCAGGATCCCTGGTCGTCGCTCAATCCGCGCATGAAGGTGGGTCGCACCATCGCCGAATCGCTGATCGTCAACGCCTCAAGAGATCGGAAGAGGGGTGACCAGGCGAAGATCGCCGCGCGCGTGCACGAGTTGCTGCTGCAGGTCGGCCTCAGGCACGAGCAGGCCGAGCAGTATCCGCACGAATTCAGCGGCGGCCAGCGCCAGCGCGTGGCGCTGGCGGCGGCGCTGGCCTCGCGGCCCAAGCTGATCGTGCTCGACGAGCCGGTGTCGGCGCTCGACGTGTCGATCCGCGCCCAGATGATGAACCTCCTGAAGGACATCCAGGCGCAGGACAACGTGGCCTACCTGCTGGTGGCGCACGACCTCGCCACGGTGCGCCACATGGCCGACCACACGGTGGTGATGTATCTCGGCAAGATCGTCGAGAAGGCGCCGACCGAGCAGCTGTTCGCCGACGTGCGCCATCCTTATACCAAGGCGCTGTTCTCGGCCGTTCTCGTGGCCTGGCCGGGCCGCAGCGAGGAAGAGATCGAGCTGCGCGGCGAGGTGCCGTCGCCCCTCAATCCGCCGTCCGGCTGCCGCTTCCACACGCGCTGCCCTTACGTCATGCCGCGCTGCTCGCAGCAGGAGCCGGCCTTGCGCGAGGTTGCGCCGGGGCACGCCGTGGCGTGCCATTTGTTCGACAATGCATAGTCCGCCGGATCAACGACAGCCTCACCCTGAGGAGCGGTCCAAAGGACCGCGTCTCGAAGGGTGGGCTACAGTCTTGATGTTGCCCATCCTTCGAGACGCCACGCTTCGCGTGGCTCCTCAGGATGAGGATCCTGTGAAGGGAGTAGCGTGAAATGTCGGAAAAGTGGGGCCCCTTGCAGGGCGTAAAGGTCGTTTCCTGCTCGACGGCGCAGGCGGGCACTGTGCCTTACATGCTGATGGCCGATCTCGGCGCCGACGTGATCAAGATCGAGACGCCCGACGGCGGCGACGGCTCGCGCCGCATGACCGTGCTGCCCGGCATGCCCAGCACCTTCTTCGAGACCAACAATCGCGGCGTGAAGAGCGTCACGCTCAATCTCAAGTCACCCGAGGGCCGCGCCATCCTGCACAAGCTGGTCGCCAAGGCCGACATCTTCGGCCAGAACTTCCGGCCGAGCGCCGCCGACAGGAACGGCTTCGGCTGGGAGGAGCTGCGCAAGGTCAACCCCAAGCTGGTCTACGTGTCGATCTCGGGTTACGGCACGCGCGGTCCCAACGGCCATCTGCCCGGCACTGATTCGATGGCGCAGGCGCTGGGCGGCATCGCCGAAGCCTATTCCCAACCGGGCCAGAAGATGCGCACCGGCATCGCCTCGGTGGCCGACGAATCGACCGCCATGCTGGCCTTCGGCGGCGCGCTGGCGGCCCTCACCCATGCGCGCACCACCGGCGTCGGCCAGAAGATCGAGCTGTCGCTGCTGGGCTCGCTGATTCGCCTGATGGGCTGGACCTTCACCACCACCATGTGGCGCAACAAGAATCCGGTGACCGGCCAGGCCCGCATCACCGGTACCGCCGAGCGTGCCGGCATCAGCGCCTCGTTCAACGACCGCGACGGCAAGCCGCTTGTCTTCCAGCTCACCGGCCCCGAGAACTGGAAGGACGCCATGACCGGGCTGGGCTTCCACGACCGCATCAAGGCGGCGGGGTTCGAGAACCTCGGCGTCATCATCGACAACGACGCCAAGCGCGAGGAGCTTCTGGCGCTGCTCGACGACCTGTTCGCCACCGGCACGCGCGACGACTGGGTGGCCCGGCTGCGCAAGGCCGACATCGTCTCGGCGCCGATCAACACGCTCCTGGAAGCGTCAAACGACCCCGACGTGATCGCCAACGGCTACGTGACCCACGTCGACTACCCCAAGTACGGCAAGAAGCTCAAGGTGCACGGCACGCCGTGGCAGTTCTCCGAGACGCCGGCCAAGCCCGGCATCGCGCCGGAGCTCGGCCAGCACAATCAGGCAGTACTGTGCGAGCTGGGTTATAGCGAAGGTGAGATCAAGGACCTGAAGGCGCGGAAGGTGATCTGAGCGAATGGCCTCACCCTGAGGAGCCGCGCGGAGCGCGGCGTCTCGAAGGGTGAGAACGAGCGCCTTGCGTGTTGCCCACCCTTCGAGACGCGCGCTCCTCAGGGTGAGGTTATTTTATTCGCTGATCGAGCTCAGCGCCGCGGCAGCGCCTGCATGTGGCTGATGACATCGGTGATGCCGGCGACCCTGGCGGCCGTCATCTGGCAGGCCTTGTCCTCCTCGACGTTGCCGACCTGTCCCCAGAGATGGGCGATGCCGTGGCGCACCACCACGTCGAACGAGCCGCCGAGCGAGATGCCGAGCTTTTGGATCGCCGCCGCCACCTGCATGCGAAGCGACTCGTCGTCGCGTGGCTTGGGTGCCGGCGGCGGTGCCGCAGCCGCAGCGCCCGGTCCGCCGTGAGACAGCATGGCCTTCACCAGATCGATGCGGCTCACGATGCCGACCACGTTCGTCCCGCGGACGATCGGGATGCGCTTGATCTGATGCTCCAGCATCAAGGTCGCCACGTCTTCCAGCGAAGTCTCCTCGGTCGCGGTGACGACGTCGCGCGTCATGATGTCGGCGACGGTGAGCGACAGGACCTCCTGGCTGTCGGGATCGCCGAGATGGGCATGAAGCTGCGTCGGATCGTTGGACTCCCCGACGACGCGGCGGATCAGGTCGACTTCGCTCACGATCCCGGCCATGGCGTTGCGCTGATCGACCACGGGAAGGGCGCTCACCTGGGTGTTGACCAGCAGTCGCGCCGCATCGCGCACGCTCGCGCCGGCGCTGATCGTCGTGACCGGGCTCGACATCACGTCCTTGGCGCGCATGGCCGTCAGGCCCTCGCGGCTTTCTGCTCCTCGAGCCGGTCGGTGGCCGGTGGCGGTGTGCGCGACAGCTCGGCGATCTCGGCGCGCAGCGATGGCGTCATGTCGATCTTTATGGCGTTGAGCGAGTCTTTCAGCTGATCGGTGTTGCGCGCACCGATGATCGGCGCGGTCACGGCGGGATGCGCACCGACCCAGGCGATCGCCGTGCTGACCGGATGCAGGCCGCGCTCCTTGCAGAAGGCGACATATTCCTCGGCGACCTCGAACATCCAGGCGTCGCTGTAGCGTGCCTCGTACATCTTGTTGGTCTTGAGCCGGCCGCCCTGGTCCTTTGGCGCCTGGCCGAGATACTTGCCCGACAGCAGGCCCGCGGCGGCCGGACTGTAGGGGATGACGCCGATGCCGTTGGCCTCGGCCATCGGCAGGATCTCGACCTCGGCCTGGCGCTTCACCAGGCTGTACATCGGTTGGATGACCTGCAGGCGCGCCCAGTTGCTGCGCTCCTGGATGTCGAGGCCACGTTGGGTCTGCCACGCCGACCAGTTGCTGACGGCGGGGTAGATCACCTTGCCGGCGCGCACGACGTCCTCGAGCGCCCGCATCGATTCCTCGATCGGCGTCAGCGCGTCGTAGCGGTGCAGGAACAGGATATCCAGGCGATCGGTCCCCAGGCGCTTGAGGCTCGCGTCGACCGCGCGCACGACGTGGCGGCGCGACGTGCCGCGCGCGTTCACGTCCGGCCCCTGCTGGCTGTTGCACTTGGTGGCGATCACCAGCTCGTCGCGATGGCCCTTGATCAGGCGGCCGAGAATCTCCTCGGACTTGCCCTTGCTGTATTCGTCGGCCGTGTCGAAGAAGTTGATGCCGGCGTCGCGGACGTTTTTGTACATCGCGGCCGAGGTGGCTTCGTCGGCATCGCCGCCGAAGGACATGGTGCCGAAGCAGAGTTCGGAGACGGAGATGCCGGTGCGGCCCAGGAGCTTGGTTTTCATCGATCAAATCTAGCAAATGTTGCGCACAGCGGAAGCCAATCGCATCGCGTATCGCACGATTATCGCGATAATGTCCGCTAAGCAGGCAAAGAAGCCGGCAGTCAGGAAACGACATGGACGGGCCTTCGCCCGGCGGCGGTGCGGCACGGCCCGCCAGCATTGAGAGCAAGGCCTCGTGGCGGACCGCCTGGTTGATCCTGGCGATCCTGTCGGTGTCGTTCGGCTCGTCCCTGCTCATCGTCGTCGGCATGAAGCCGATCCAGGAGTCGCTCGGCACCGATCGTTCGGTGGTGGCGCTGGCCGGCGCGTTCCTGTGGGTCGGCACCGGCGCCGGCGGCATCTTCATGGGCTGGCTGTCCGACCGCATCGGCGTGCGCGCCACGGTGGCGATCGGTGCGGCCATGATCGCGGCCGGGCTCGTCCTGTCGTCATTGGGCTGGATCTGGTCGCTGTTCATCGGCCACGCGCTGATGGGCCTGTTCGGCAATGGCGGCGTCTATCCGCCCTTGCTGGTCTATGTCAGCCGCTGGTTCGACCGCCGCCGCGGCACGGCGATCGCCCTGATCTCGTCGGGCCAGTACGTCGCCGGCGTCGTCTGGCCGGCACTGTTCGAGCGCATCATCGCAAGCCTGGGCTGGCAGACGCTGATGCTGGGCTTCGCCGTACTGGTGCTGGTCGCGATCCTGCCGGCGACCCTGCTGCTCAAACCCACACCGCTGCCCCTGGTGCCGCAACACCTGCCGCACATCACAGCCGCCGGCCGGCGCATCGGCGGCATGCATCCCAATCTCGTGCAGGCGCTGCTCTGCATCGCCGGCTTCTGCTGCTGCATTCCGATGTCGGTGCCGCAGGCGCATCTCGTGGCCTTCTGCACCGATATCGGCATTTCGCCGACGCGCAGCGCCACCATGCTGTCGATCATGCTGGCGTCGGCCTTCCTCGCCCGCCAGGCATGGGGCGCGCTGGCCGATCGCATCGGCGGCCTGCGCACGGTGATGGCGGGCTCGGCCTGCCAGGCCGTCGTCATCACGGCGTTCTCGTTCACCCAGGACGAGGCGGGCCTGTTCGCCATCTCCGCCGCCTTCGGCCTGGGTTTCGCCGGCATCATCCCGGCCTACTCGGTCGCCGTCCGCGACATCTTCCCGCCATCGGAGGCGTCGTGGCGCATGCCGCTCACCCTGTTCACCGCCATGAGCGGCATGGCGTTCGGCAGCTGGTTCGCCGGACTGCTGTACGATCACTTCGGCTTTTATGCCCCGGCCTTCTTCACGGGCATCGCCTTCAACGTCGCCAACCTGCTGATCATCGGCTTCCTGGTCTTCCGCCTTTCCGGCGGACGGTGGGTCAATCCCTACGCCGCGACAGCCTGACGGTTACATGCGCCGGCTCGACACCAGCGGCAGGTCGAAGGTGGCGCTGTCGCCGCGGATGTCGGGCGGCAGGGGCGCGTAGGGCGAGCCCGAGCGCACGCCGGCCAGCACACCCTGGTCGAACTCGGGAACACCGCTCGAGCGCGAGACGGTGACGTTGAGAAGCCGGCCGTCACGGGCGATGACCACGCGCACCACGGTGATGCCCTGGGTGGCACTGGTGTTCGCCTGGTAGCGGTAGCCCTGCAGGCGGCGCACCACCTGCCAGAGATAATTGTCGGCGGCGCGCGCCTTGCTGTAGGTGTCGGCCGGATTGACGAACGGCGAGGGCGAGGGGTTCTCCGACTGCGTGCCCGCCGGCGGCCGCCGCGACGGCGCGGTGCTGAGCGGCGAGGGCTTGTATTCCGGCTTCTGCAGCTGCGGCATCGGCGGCTTGGGATGCTGCGGTTGCGGTTGCGGCGGTTGTGGTGGCTGCGGTGTAGCGGGCGGCGTGGCGAGCGCCTGCTGCTTCGGCGCCGGCGGAGCGGGCTCAGGCGGCTTGGGAAGCTCGCCGGTCGCGGATGGCGGTGCGGTCATCGTCTTCTGCTGGGGCGCGGGCGGGGTGGGCGGCTCGGGCGAGGGCGGCGCGGGCGTCGGCGGCGGCGGCGCAGGCTCGACCTTGGCGAAGTCTGCCGCCGTCGGTGGCGCCAGGTCCTGTTCGGGCGACGGCAGGACGTCCTGCAATGGCGGCGGGGGTGGTGCGAGATCGGCGTCCTTCGGCTTGTCGCCCTTGGGGGGCGCCTGGGTCGGCTTGTCGGCGACGATCTCGGCAGGCGGCGCCAGCGCCTCGATGGGCGGCACGACCTGCGGCGGCGGTGGCTGAGGCTGCGGTTGGGGCTCGGGCTTGGGTTCGGGCTTCTGCTCCGGCCGCTGTTCGGGTTCTTGCGGCTTTTCTTCCGGCTTGGGCGCCGGCTCGAAATAGACCTCCAGCGCCGGCTCGGCCGGCGCCTTGGGCTCCTGCGCCACCCACCACAGGGCCACCGCGACCAGTGCATGCAACAGCACGGCCAACCCAACCGCCGCAGGCGACATACGGTCCGAACGATACGAAAAGGCGCTGAGAGCGTGGGCCACTGGACTTGGTTTTACGATGCGGCTTGCCCCACCGCCACCCTAGGGGTTGCGTATGACGTTGGATTTGACCGATTGCTTGAGGTGATCGGCCATCTTTTCGGCAATCATCACAGTCGTCAGATGGGTATTCGCCCGCACCACGGTGGGCATGACCGAGGCGTCGATGACGCGCAGCCCGCTGCAGCCGATCACCCGGCAGTCGGGATCGACCACCGAGCGCGGATCGTCCGCCGCGCCCATGCGGCAGGTGCCGCTGGCGTGCTGGGCGTCGGAGCACTCGGCGAACATCCAGTCCTCGAGCTCCTGGGCCGAGAAGGGCTCTTCGATCGAGCGGCCGGTCATGCCGTACTCGACGCGGCTGGCGATGGCGCGAACCTCCTCGTGCAGGCCGATCTCGCGCACGCGGCGCACGCCGTCGCGCATGCGCAAAAGATCACTGTCGTGGCTCAGCATGCGCTCGTCGACCTGAGGGTCGACGGCGGGATCGCGCGTGGTGATGCGCACGCTGCCTTCGCTGAAGGCCTGGAAAGCCGACACGGCGAGGCGCGCCCGCGCCGTGCCGCCGTCCTCCGCTGGCCGCAGGTTGCCCGCGATCATGATCATGTCGTTGACGCCCGATCCGGCGAGGCCCGACGTGTAGCGCAGGCAGCAGTTGGTATGGCGATGCGCCAGCGTGCTCACCTGTGCCTCGGCTCGCAGCTCGAGCGAGAGACCCAGGATCGGATGGTCGAGCAGGTGCTCGCCGACCGGCCGCTCGGCCACGACCTTTATGTCGAGGCCGTCCAGCAAGCCGCGCGGCCCGATGCCCGAGCGCTGCAGGATCGCCGGCGAATGGATCGCGCCAGCCGACAGGATGACCTCGCGCCGCGCCCGCACCGATTTGCGTTCGCCGCCTGTTTGTACGCTGACGCCGTTGGCATGCGGGCGATTGCCTTCGAAGGCGAGCGTGTCGACCACCGCGTTGCCGACGATCGAGAGGTTGGGGCGGTCGCGCGCCGTTTCGAGGTATGCGTCGTTGACCGAGATGCGCAGGCCCTGGCGGCTGTTGATCGCGTAGGGCGACACGCCGGTCCCGTGCGGTGCGTTGTGGTCGTCGCACCAGCCGTAGCCCAGCGCCATCGCCGCTTTCATCAGGGCGCGGTCGACGTGGCCCCATTGCTCGACGGGCGCGCGATAGACCGGGATCGGGCCGCTCTTGCCGTGATAAGGCGCGTCGCCGAAATCGACATCGCTTTCCAGCCTGCGGAAGTAGGTTAGGACCTCCGGCCAGCCCCAGCCCTTGGCGCCGTCGGCGACCCAATCGGCGAAATCCTCGGGAATGCCGCGGATGGCGATCTGGCCGTTGATGGTCGAGCTGCCGCCGATCGCGCGCCCGCGCCACAGCAGCTTGGGCTCCTGCCGTTCCGTCCGGCGGGCCAAAAGCTTGGGCCAGCGATAATCGTCGTCCGCGATGGCGCGCAGCGGATTGGGGATGCGCAGGTGCTGCGGTGTGTCGGCGGTGCGGAAGTCGCGGCCGGCTTCGAGCAGCAGCACGCGGATGGCGGGATCCTCGCTCAGCCGTGCCGCCAGGACCGCGCCGGCCGAGCCGCCGCCGACGATGATGAAGTCGTATTCGTCTTGCATTGTCCGTCCTCACTGGCACGCTTCCCGGCGAAATCCAACGCCTCGAAGCTCAGGAGCCTGCCGTGGCCACCAACGTCCTGGAGATCAATGCCGCCAGATTGTGGGATGGAGCGGTCGGCGGAGATCGGCCGCTTCCGCGAGGTCGGCCTGCGCCGGCTGGCCCTGTCGGCCGAGGACAAGGAGATGCGCGACCTCTTCGTCGACTGGGCGACGAAGGCGGGCTGCAGCATCGAGATCGATCGGCTGGGCAACATCTTCGCCCGCCGCGCCGGCAGCGATCCTGGCCTGGCGCCGGTGGCGATCGGCAGCCATCTCGACACGCAGATCTGCGGCGGCCGTTACGACGGCATTTTGGGCGTGCTGTGCGGCCTGGAGGTGGTGCGCACGCTGAATGACCGCGGCCTCAGCACCAAGCGCGGCATCGAGGTCATCTGCTGGACCAACGAGGAGGGCGCGCGCTTCAGCCCGCCGATGATGGGCTCGATGGCCTTCGCCAAGGTCCTGCCTCTGGAGAGCGTGCTGGCCACCACCGACGACGATGGCATCACGGTCGCCAAGGCGCTGGACGAGATCGGCTATGCCGGGCCCGCGCCGCTGGGCGAGCGCACGTTCGATGCCTATCTGGAGCTGCACATCGAGCAGGCGCCGGTGCTCGACCGCGAGAAGTGCGACATCGGCATCGTGGTCGGCGGCTACAAGACCCAGGCGCTGCGGCTCACCATCAACGGCGACACCGGCCATGCCGGCGGCACGCCCATGGCGATGCGGCGCAACGCCTTGGTCGGAGCGGGCTATGTCATCGCCGCCGTCAACGATATCGGCCTGGCCTATGCCGCCGACGAGGGCCGCACCACGACGACGCGCATCGAGAGCTTCCCCAACCTGCCCGGCACCTACGCCGAGCAGGTCAAGCTCACCATTGATTTTCGCCACATCGATGCCGACCGCTTCAAGGCGATGCGCAAGGACGTCGATGCGGCGATCGCTGCCTCGGCAAGGAAGGCCAATGTCGAGATCGAGGTCGCCGAGGGTTGGAGCTGGGGCACCGAGCTGTTCGCGCCGGAATGCATAGAACTGCTGAAATCGACCGCCTGGGAACTCGGCTTGCCATACCGCGAGATGCGCAGCCAGGCCGGCCACGACGCCTATGCCGTGGCGACCATGGCGCCGACGGCGATGATCTTCACACCCTGCTTCGAGGGCATCAGCCACAACGTCAACGAGGCGATCGAGCTCGTGCGTTCCGTGCCGGGCGCGAACCTGCTGCTGAACGCGGCAGTGACGCGGGCGAATCGATGACTGTCATCCCGAGCGTAGCGAGGGACCTTTCCTGTTGCCTAAAGGCCCCTCGCTTCGCTCGGGGTGACAGTGTTATTCGTTTGACTTCTGGCCGCGCCGTAACCGCCGCCGCCCGACGTTTCCATGACCACGCGATCACCCGCGGCCAGGGTGAGGTTCTCCTTGCCCGAAAGCTCGCGGCTGCCGCCGGCGGCGCGATGCAGCGTGACGCGGAACGGCGCGCCGGCCTCGCCGCCCATCAGCCCATAGGGCGGCACGACGCGGCGTTCGAACATGGTAGTGAGCGTGAGCCCGTCGGCCAGCACTGTGTAGGTTCGGATCATGCCCTCGCCGCCGCAATGGCGGCCCTTGCCGCCCGAGCCTGGCCGCAAGCGCTGCTCGTCGACGCGGATCATGTACTCGGCTTCGACGATCTCGGCCGGCGTGTTCATGGTGTTGGTGAGATGGACGCGCACCACGGGCACGCCGTCGCGGTCGACGCGCGCGCCTTCGCCGCCGCCATGGGTCTCGTAGAACGTGCCGGTCGCGCCATCGCGCCGCGTGCCGCCGAAGATCAGCAAGCCGGCCGTGGTCGAGCCGCCGGCGGTCAGCCGCTCCGGCACCGCGTGGGCAAAGGCCTTCATGATGGCGTCGACGGCCCGCTGCGAAGTCTCGTGGTTGCCGCCGACCACCGGCTTGTCGATGCCGGGATCGAGGATCGAGCCCGGCCGCGTGGCGACGTCCAGGGCGCGATAGCAGCCGCCGTTGGGCTGGATCTCCGGCCCGGCCACCGCCTTGATGGCGTAGTAGACCGCCGCCATGGCGACGAACGGCGTGGTGTTGAGCGGGCCCGCGACGGCATCGTCGGTGCCGCTGAAGTCGAAGCTCGCGCGATCGCCCGCGATCTCGACGCGAACGCGGATCGCTGCGGGCTTGCCGCCCGGCCCGTCATCGTCGAGGAAATCCTCGCCCTCGTAGATGCCGTCGGGCAGGCCCGCGATCGCTTCGCGCATCTGCGCCTCGGAAAGATCGTCCAGTCGGTCGAGCGCGGCGCGGATGGTGGCCGCACCATGCTCCTCGCAAAGGCGGGTCAAGCGACCCTCGGCGGCCCGCGTCGCCGCCACCTGGGCCAAAAGATCGCCCTCGCGCTCGGCGGGGCCGCGCACGTTGGCCAGCAGGAAGTCGCGTTTCTCCTCGTCGATACCGTCGGCCGTGCAGAGGCGCAGCGGCGGGATGCGCACGCCTTCCTGCCAGGTCTCGGTGGCCGCGGCGAAATAGCTGCCGGCCCAGGCGCCGCCGATATCGCCCCAATGGGCCAGGCTGACGGCGAAGGCGAACAGACTTCCTTCCAGGAAGATCGGCCGGATGGCCTTCACGTCGGGCAGATGGTTGCCGCCGACCTCGGGCAGGTTGAGGAACCAGACGTCCCCCGGTCGCAACCGCTCGGCCGGCACGCGCTCGAGGAACTTCTTCACCGTGAAGCTCATGACGCCGAGATGGATCGGGATGTCGCGGCCCTGGGCTATGAGGTCGCCCTTGTGGTCGGTGATGGCCGACGACAGATCGCCGGCCTCGCGCAGCAACGGCGAGCGCGCCGAGCGCATGACGACGAAGGACATCTCCTCCGCCGCGGCGGTGAGCGCGTGGCGGATGACTTCCACGGTGAAAGGATCGATCGCGTTCTTCATGCCTTTTCCCTGATCCAGAGATGGCCCATCGCATCGGTGCTGACGACATGGCCGGGCGGGACGACGATGGTCGACCAGGCGTCTTCCACCACCGCGGGCCCCGCGATCACGACGCCGCTTGGCAACAGATCGCGGTCGTAGCGCGGCGTGTCGTGCGGCGCTGAGGGCTCGAACCAGCAGGGCGTGATGCTGGTCGGCTCGGGCATGGCATTGGGCGCCGTGATCGAACCGAGCGTGGTGCGGCGCGCGACACCGGCGCGCAGGCGCAGGCTCTGCATCTCCCAATGCTCATCGGTGGCGTAGCCGTAGATCTCGCGATGGCGGTTGCGGAAGTCGCTGCCCAGGCGCTCGAGATCGAGCGGGGCGGCGAAAGGCACTTCCACCGCGTAGCTCTGGCCGACATAGCGGACCAGGGCGGTGCGCTCGACGGTGATCGCCGCCTTGTCGTGGCCCTGGCGCAACAGCGGCGCGATCAGCATCTCCAGCATGCCATCATGCAGGTTGGCGAAGCGGTCGGTGTCCCAATGCGTGCTCAGCATGCGCACCGCCTGCTGCTGGGTGTAGCTCATGTCGGCCACGATGCAGCCCAGCGCCGAGAAGCCCGAGGAGAAGCGCGGCACGACGATCTCGCTGATGCCGAACTCGCGCGCCAGTTGGGCCGCGTGCATGGGCCCGGCGCCGCCGAAGGCGAGCAGGGTGCATTGCCGCCCGTCGACGCCGCGCTCGACGGTGACGCGGGCGAGCGCGCGGACCATCGTGGCGTTGGCGACGCGCTGCACGCCCAGCGCCAGCTCGATGACGCTGACGCCCAGCCGCTTGGCGAGCGGCTCCAGCGCCGCCTTTGCTGCCTCCACGTCGAGGGAGATGGCGCCGCCCAGGCGCCGGCTGGTGTCGAGATAGCCCAAAACGGCGTTGGCATCGGTGACCGTCGGCCGCCTGCCGCCGCGGCCGTAGGCGGCCGGCCCGGGCTCGGCGCCGGCGCTTTCCGGCCCGATCGACAGGCCGCCGGTGCTCAAGGTCACCAGCGAGCCGCCGCCGGCGCCGATCGATTCGACGGCGACCATGGGTTGGCG
>DATGZZ010000196.1:0-3704 GCA_035296945.1 Reyranella sp. | reverse complement strand
ATGGGCCTCAACAAGTTTTTAGGCGGCGTGCGCGGCGACATCGCCACGCTATCCGATGAAATCGGCCGTCAGTTCCTGCTGGATTGAGCGAACCATGCGCCTGTCCGTCCATCACGCCACGCGCTTCGACTTCGACCAGCCCTCGGGCCATTCGATCCACGACGTGCGGCTGACGCCCAAGCCCGCGAGCGGCCAGCGCCTGATATCGTGGCGCATCGACGGGCCGGGCAAGCGCTCGGAGTGGCTCGACGGGCACGGCAACCAAGTCACGACCTTCTCGGTGGCGCAGCGGCACGATCGCGTCGAGATCGTGGTCCACGGCATCTACGAATACATCGGCGGCGACCAGTGGCTGCGCTATGCCGAGACGCCGACCCTGCCGGCCCCGTTCTGGCTGCGCAACACGGGCCTGGCGCGCCACGACGCAAGCTTCGATCCGTTGATCGCCGGCTTGGCCGACCGCGCCGCCGCAGCCACCAGGCGCGTCGAAGTCCTGCACGAGCTGATGAAGCGCGTCTGCCAGCGCATCGTCTACAAGACCGGCGTCTCGACGGTGGAGACGACGGCCGCCGAGGCACTGGCGCGCGGCGCCGGCGTCGCCCAGGACCAGGCGCACGTCTTCGTCGCCGCCTGCCGCCGCCTTGGCGTGCCGGCGCGCTACGTCAGCGGCTACCTGCGCAACGACGATCCCGAACTGCATGTCGGCCGCACCAGCCATTCCTGGGCCGAAGTCTGGGTGCCGGGCCTCGAATGGGTGGGCTTCGACCCGGCCAACGACATGAGCCCGCGCGGCGACAGCCTCAGGGTCGCCGTCGGCCTCGACTATCGTGATGCAGCGCCGGTCAGCGGCCGGCGCGTGGGCTTCGGGGATGCCAAGATGAGCGTCGAAGCGGCGATTAGGTTGATCGACTAAGCCTAGGCGTCCACCAAGCCGAGCCGCTTTTCAATACGGTCAAGCCGCCCGTCCATGCGATCCATGCGTGCGGCGTGTGACGCCAGGTCGACATGGATACCGGCCAATTCGACATGGACTTGAGCAAGGTTGTTCTCGACCGAACTCACCCGCCGGACGAGCTCATCGACCTTGCCTTCAAGACGATCCAAGCTCCCACGCACCTCTCGCAGGAGAGCCAGAACAAGGTTGTCGGGTTGATCAGCCATCGCGCTACGAAGATAGGTAGCCTCAGGTAAATGGTCAATTCACGGACGGGGAAGGCCTAGGGAGAATACGGCACGAACCTATCAGAAATAGCGGTAATGGCAGGCGGGCTGGCTTGCTAACGCAGGGGGCCGCCAGTACTTTCGCGCGCCTTATTCAAGCCTGAAAGGAGGCGCCGCCGTCATGGCTCTCATTGCCGATCGTCTCAGCCGCATCAAGCCCTCTCCGACCAATGCCGCGCAAGGCAAGTTCCTGGAGATGAAAGCGGCGGGCAAGGACGTGATCGGCCTGGCCGCCGGCGAGCCCGACTTTCCGACGCCCGACCACATCAAGGAAGCGGCGATCAAGGCGATCCACGCCAATGATACCAAGTACACCGCCGTGCCCGGAACGCCGGCGCTGCGCCAGGCGATCGCTGCCAAGATGAAGCGCGACCACGGGCTCGACTACAAGCCGTCGCAGACCGTCGTCACCTCGGGCGGCAAGCAGATCATCTTCAACGCCATGCTGGCCACCCTGAACCCGGGCGACGAGGTCATCATCCCCGCGCCCTACTGGGTGTCATACCCGGAGATGGTGCTGTTCGGCGACGGCACGCCAGTGATCGTGCAGTGCCCGGAGTCGAGCGGCTTCAAGCTGCGCCCCGAGGATCTCGAGCGCGCCATCACGCCCAAGACCAAGTGGCTGATCCTGAACTCGCCCAGCAATCCGACCGGGGCCGCCTATACCCGCGCCGACCTCAGGGCGCTGTGCGACGTGCTGCTGCGTCATCCGCAGGTCCATGTGCTGACCGACGACATGTACGAGAAGCTGGTCTACGACGACTTCGTATTCGCGACGCCGGCCGAGGTCGAGCCCAAGCTCTACGACCGCACGCTCACCATGAACGGCGTGTCCAAGGCCTACAACATGACGGGCTGGCGCATCGGCTATGCCGCCGGTCCGCAGAAGCTGATCGACGCCATGATCACCGTGCAGTCGCAGAGCACGTCGAACGCCAGCTCGATCAGCCAGGCGGCGTCGGTGGCGGCGCTGAACGGCCCGACCGACTTCATTCCGAGGAACGTCGCCGTCTTCAAGCAGCGCCGCGACCTCATCGTCTCGATGCTGAACCAGGCCAAGGGGCTGAAGTGCCCGCGGCCCGAGGGCGCGTTCTACGTCTATCCGTCGTGCGCCGGCGCCATCGGCAAGAAGACGCCGGACGGCAAGACGATCGAGAACGACACCGACTTCGTGAACTACCTGCTCGAGGCCGAGGGTCTGTCGGTCGTGCAGGGATCGGCCTTCGGCCAGGGCCCGGCCTTCCGCATCTCCTACGCCACGGCGACGGATCTGCTGGAAGAGGCCGGCCGGCGCATCCAGCGGGCGTGTGGCGCGCTGAGCTAGGGCACGTCTGCCGGCTCAGCCGCCGGCAGGAGGATCTCGAAGCACGCCCCACCTTCGGCCCGGTTGCTGGCCGAGATCTCGCCGTCCATCTCCTCGACGATGCGGCGGCAGATGCGCAGGCCGAGTCCGGTGCCCTTGCCGCGCGCCTTGGTGGTGACGAAGCCCACGAACAGGCGCGACAGCACGTCGGGCGCGATGCCCGGCCCCGAATCCTCGACCGCGATGCGCACCAATGGCCGGCCTTCCCGCTCGACGGCGCTGGCGACGACCGAAATGGAGTGGCCGCCGGCATCGCGTGCGTTGTTGATCAGGTTGACCAGCACCTGCTCCAGCCTGCCGACGTGGCCGACGACCGGAGGCAGGCCGTCGGGCAGCGATACCGACAGGATCGCGTGCTGTTGCCGCAGACCATGGGTCGTGACATCGACCGCGCCCTGCATGGCTTCGGCGATCTGGAACGGTACGGGGTCGTCGCCGGCGCCGGCGCCGCGCACGAAAGCCCTGAGGTCGCCGACGATGCGCGTGGCGCGCTCGACCTGGTGGCTGATGCGCTCCATCTTGGCCGCCATGAAGCCCGAATCGACGGCACTGCCGCGCTCGGCTGAGTCGGCAAGCTCGTCCTTGGCCGAATGGCAGGCGAGGTCGATCACCTGCAGCGGCTGGCTGAGCTCGTGGGCCACCGTGGCCGCCATTTCGCCGACGGTGGTGAGCCGTTCGGCGGCGAACAAGGCCTGCTCGGTCTCGCGCCGCTCGGTTTCGTCGACGCCGAGGAAGGCGATCTGGCGCACCGCCGCCGACGAATCGAGGATCGGGCTTGCCGTCAGGCTGAACAGCCGATGCCGGCCCGACGCATCGACGAGCGATCGCGTATATCTCGCCGGGTTTGTGTGCTCGCCGGCCAGCCATTGCCGGTACACGTCCGTCTCGAGAGCGGTCCCGATAGTCTCGGTGACCGACCGGCCGACCAGATCCTTCTCGGTCAGCCCATGGATGTTCAGGACCTCGCGATTGACCACGATGATCCTGAGGTCGCGGTCGGTCAGCATCACCCCGGCGCCGATCGATTCGACGATCGAGCGCAGGTTGCCCATCTCCTCGGCAAGCCGGCGCTCCAGTCGCACGCGATCCTCGATGTCGCGCACGATAGCGACGATGAGCG
>DATGZZ010000195.1:0-8857 GCA_035296945.1 Reyranella sp. | reverse complement strand
TCCTGGCGCTCGCCAACCCCGATCCGGAGATCACGCCGGAGGACGTCGCCGCCGTGCGCGACGATGCCATCGTCGCCACCGGCCGCAGCGACTATCCCAACCAGGTGAACAACGTCCTCTGCTTCCCTTATATCTTCCGCGGCGCGCTCGATGTCGGGGCCAAGACGGTCAACGACGAGATGAAGATCGCCTGCGTGCGTGCGCTCGCCTTGCTGGCGCACAAGGAGCCGTCCGAGGTCGTGGCGCGCGCCTTCGGCGAGCAGGCGGGCGGCGGCTTCGGCGCCAACCAGATCATCCCCAAGCCGTTCGACCCGCGGCTGATCGTCGAGCTGGCTCCGGCCGTCGCGCGGGCCGCCATGGACTCGGGCGTGGCGACGCGGCCGATCACCGATTTCGAGGCCTACCGCCAGCAACTCAACCAGTTCGTCTTCAAGTCCGGCCTGGTCATGCGGCCGGTGTTCGAGCAGGCACGGGCCAACCCCAAGCGCGTGATCTTCAGCGCCGGCGAGGACGACCGCGTCCTGCGCGCCGTGCAGATCATCCTCGACGAGGGCGTCGCCCAGCCCATCCTGATCGGCCGTCCCGAGATCGTGCGCCGGCGCGCCGAGCGCTTGGGTCTGCGCTTCCGCCCCGGCATCGACGCCGAGCTGATCGATCCCTCCGACGACCCGCGCTACGACCGCTACTGGGGCGCCTATCACCAGCTCATGGAGCGGCGCGGCGTCACCGAGCCCACGGCGCGCAACCTGGTGCGCACCAGCCCGACCCTGATCGCGGCGCTGGCCGTCCGTCTGGGCGATGCCGACGCCATGATCGCCGGCACCTACGGCCGCTTCCGCACCCATTTCGCCCATGTCCGCGACGTCATCGGCACGCGCGAGGGCGTCAAGCAGATGGCGGCCCTCAGCCTTGTCGTCATGCCGACGCGCTCGCTGTTCATCGCCGACACCTACGTCAACGACGAGCCCGATGCCGACACCCTGGTCGACATCACCCTGCTGGCGGCCGACGCCGTGCTGCGCTTCGGCATCCAGCCCAAGGTCGCGTTGATCTCGCATTCGAGCTTCGGCAGTTCCGACCACCCCTCGGCCCGCAAGATGGCCGCGGCGGTGAAGATGCTGCAGCAGCGTGCGCCCGCGCTCGAGGTCGACGGCGAGATGCACGGCGATGCAGCACTCGATCCCGAGATTCGCAACAACGCCTTCCCGCGCTCGCGGCTCAAGGACTCCGCCAACCTGGTGATATGCCCGTCGCTCGATGCGGCCAACATCGCCTTCAATCTGCTGAAGAATGCCGTCGACGGCCTGCATATCGGGCCGATGCTGCTCGGCACCGCGTTGCCCGCGCATGTGCTGACCTCGTCGGTCACCGCCCGCGGCATCCTCAACATGACGGCACTGTCCGTCGTCGAAGCCCAGCGCCTGGCCGGGGCGCGTGGCTGACCGGCGGATGAGCGAGCCCGACGTCCTCGACGAAGTGCCGCCGGAGCTGGTTCGGCGCGTCGAGGCCGCCCTCGCCGAAGATCGCAGCGAAGACGTCAGGAGCCTGCTGGCCGGCCTCAGCGCCACCGGGCAGGCCTCGATCATCGAGCAGGTCGCCGAAGCCGAACGCGACAAGCTGGTCGGCATCCTCAAGCGCGACCTCGATCCCGAGACCCTGATCGAACTCGACGACGAGGTCCTGGAAGACGTCCTCGACCAGCTCGACAGCAAGGACATCGCCGCCGCCGCCCGCGAGCTCGAGACCGACGACGCGGCCTCCATCCTCGAGGAGCTGCCGGAGCAGGAGCGCCAGGAGGTGCTGGCCGAGCTGCCGGCTGCCGAGCGCGCCGAGATCGAAAGCGCGCTGGCCTATCCCGAGGGCACGGCCGGGCGCCTGATGCAGCGCTCGCTGGTCAAGATCCCCGACGGCTGGACGGTCGGCGAGGTGATCGACCATTGCCGCGAAGCGACCGACTTGCCGGACGACGTCTACGACATCTTCGTCGTCGACTCCGTGGGCCGGCTACGCGGCTCGGTGCCCTTGGGCCGCATGCTGCGCACCAAGCGGCCGGTGCCGATCGCCGAACTCGTCGATCCCGACATCCCCTCGGTGCCGGCCAGCGCCGACCAGGTCGAGGTGGCGCACCTGTTCCGCGACAAGAACCTGGTGTCGTGCCCGGTGGTCGACGAGCGCGGACGGCTGGAAGGCGTGATCATGGTCGACGACGTAGTCGACGTGATCGACGAGGAGGCCGAGGAGGACCTCTTGAAGATGGGCGGCGTCGGCATCGACGACATGCACGCCCCGCCGGTGCGCACCGCGCGCCTGCGCGCCGTCTGGCTGACGGTGAACCTCGCGACGGCAGTCCTGGCCTCGTTCGTGATCGGCCAGTTCGAAGGGGCAATCGAGAAGATCGTGGCCCTGGCCGTGCTGATGCCGATCGTGGCCTCGATGGGCGGCAATGCCGGCACCCAGACCGTGACCGTGGCGGTGCGCGCGCTCGCCACGGGACAGCTCACGGCGGCCAATGCATTGCGCTTCGTCGCCAAGGAGGCGGCGGTGGGCGGCCTCAACGGCATGATCTTCGCCCTGGTCATGGGTGCGGCCGTGGTCGCGTGGTACGGCGACTGGCGGCTCGGCGCCGTGATCGGCGCCGCCATGATCTGCAACCTGATCGCCGCCGCCCTCGCCGGCACGCTGATCCCGCTCGGCCTGGAGAAGTTCGGCATCGACCCGGCGGTGTCGTCGACCGTGTTTTTGACGACGGTGACCGACGTGATCGGCTTTTTGGCCTTCCTCGGCCTGGCGACACTGTTTCTGCTTTAGGCTGGGGCGCGCCACTCGAGTGGCGCGTCCCCAGCGGTTCAACGGGCGAAGTCGAGCCGCATGTCCCGGACACCGCTGCGTCCAGGCCAGGGATGGGCCGTCGCGGTGTCGCGCAGCGCGGCCACAAGCTCGCCATCCAGATCCTCGCGCCATCCCAGCATCACGCGCCGTTCCAGCGCGACCTCGCGGATCTCGGCCGATGCCATGCCCGGCCGCAGCAGCGAGCGCGGCATCAGGCTGACGCCTAGGCCCGCCAGCACGGCCGCAGCGCAGCGCTCCTCGTCGGCAGAACGCAGCACGACGCGCGGACGCACCCCTTCGGCCGCGACCAGCCGCCTCGCCTCGTCATGGGCCTCGCAGGCCGCGCGATATATGAACGGCGTGTCGCCGAGGTCTTTGACCGACCAGCGATCGCGCGTCGCCGCCAGATCATTGGCCGCCGCGGCCAGCAGGTAAGGCTCGCGCCATAAGGCCGCGGCATTGGTCGCGGAGACGGTAGCACGCGACGGAAACAGCGCCACGTCGCAGCGGCCACGCCGCCAGCGCTCGGCCACCGCCTCGGCCGTGCCTTCGGAGACTTCGAGGTCGAACGCGCAGTGGCTCCGCGCCGCCGCCAGCCAGTGCAGGGCCGACGGCACCGGCACGCTGGAGGCGAGGGCAACGCGCACCAGCCGGGTGCGCCGGCTCGATCGCTGCTCAACGCGCGCCAGCCGCCACGCCTCGATCATGGCGCGGGCATGCGGCAGCAGGCGTTGTCCGGCGGCCGACAGACCACTGCGTCGGCCGCGGTCGAACAGGCGGGCGCCGACTTCCTCCTCAAGACGCGCGACGCCGGCCGACAGTGTCGGCTGAGTGACGTGGCAGCGCTCGGCGGCCTCGGTAAAGCTGCCGGTCTCGGCGACGGCCAAGAAGTAGCGGATGAAGGCCAGATTCACATCATAGACAATGACAATAAGTCAAAAAGAAACAATCGATTTCATCTATTCATGTCCTTAATCTAGGTTCGGCGAATGTCGATCCTGAAACTCTCCATTGCCGAGGACGGCATCGCCGTCGTCACCCTCGCCAGCCCGCCCATGAACCCCATGGACGCGGTGCTACTGGAGAAGCTCGCCAACCTGTTCGAAGGCCTGGCCGCCGATCGCGCCGTCCGTGCCGCGGTGATCGCTGCCGACGGCCCGGCTTTCTCCGCCGGCCTCGATCTCAAGACGACGCCCGGCCTCGACCGGCTGGGCCAACGGCGGCTGGTCGATGCGCTGAACGACTGCTTCGGCACGCTCTACGCCTGGCCGAAACCGCTGGTGGCCGCGGTCAACGGCCACGCCATCGCCGGCGGCCTGATCCTGGCGTTGTGCGCCGATTGGCGGATCGTGGCCGACGTGGCCCTGCAGATCAGCCTCGCGGAAGTGCGCGTCGGCGTGACCTATCCTGTGGCACCGCTGGCGATCGCGCGTCGCGAGCTGGCGCCGTCGGCGGCACGCCGGCTGATCCTGCTCGGCGAGACGATCGACGCCGCGCTGGCCGAGGCGTTCGCCGTCATGGACGAGCGCGTGCCGGCCGAGGTCCTGCTGGCGCGCGCCATCGCCCAGGCCGAGCGCCACGCGATGCTGCCGCCGCAAGCCTTCGCCACCACCAAGCGCGAACTGCGGGCCGCCGAGCTCGAACGCATCGATGCCGCGCGCGCGGGTCACGGCGAGCCGCGGCTTGCCGCCTGGCTTGGCGAGGAGATGAGGCGCGCTTCGGCCGCCGTGCTGCGCGCTTCGTCGGCGGTGGTGCGCGGGGCGGCGTGAGCGGCTTCGCAAGGCACCTCCAGCGGGCTATCGTTCGGCCGGGGAGGAGGCCCGATGACGACGATCGTGCGCATGCTGGCCGTGACGGCGCTGATGCTGCTGGCCTCACTCGCGCAGGCACAGAACAAGGTGCCGTCGGAGCGCGGGCTGGAAGCACTGGTGAAGGCGACGCTGCTCACCTTCAACGACGCAAACGTCACCGGCAACTACGAGGTCTTCCACGCCAAGCTCTCCAAGCCGTTCCGCGAGCAGTTCCCGGTGGAGCGGCTGGCGCGGCGGTTCCAGGAGTTCAACAAGAAGCACATCGACTTCGACGTCATCGCCGCCCTGAAGCCGAGCTACGACCCCGCACCCAAGGTCGACGACGAGGGCAGGCTCCAGGTGAAAGGCCACTTCCCAACCGAGCCGCTGCGGGTCAATTTCGATCTCGCCTTCGTCCCGTCCGACGGCGAATGGAAGCTGATCAGCATCAACGTCAAGATCGACGACCCGAAGTGACGACAATCCTCTGACAGGCAAGATAGGCTCATGATCCCCAACGCAATGCCGCCGTTCGATTTCGGTCTGGGCGAGACCGCCGATGCGCTGCGCGAGCAGGTCCAGCGTTTCTCCGCCGACCAGGTGGCGCCGATCGCCGCCGAGATCGACAAGACCGACCGCTTCCCGCGCGAGCTGTGGCCCAAGATGGGCGAGCTCGGCCTGCACGGCATCACGGTCGAGGAGGAATATGGCGGCTCGGGACTGGGCTACCTCGAGCACGTCATCGCGGTCGAGGAGGTGAGCCGCGCCTCGGCTGCCGTCGGCCTCTCCTACGGCGCCCATTCCAACCTCTGCGTCAACCAGATCCGCCGCAACGGCAGCGACGAGCAGAAAAAGCGCTTCCTGCCCAAGCTGATCTCCGGCGAGCACGTCGGCAGCCTGGCGATGAGCGAATCGGGCGCGGGCTCCGACGTCGTCTCCATGAAGCTGCGCGCCGACAAGAAGGGCGACCGCTACGTGCTGAACGGCACCAAGATGTGGATCACCAACAGCCCCGACGCGCAGGTGGTCGTGGTCTATGCCAAGACCGATCCCGCCGCCGGCTCGCGCGGTATCACCACCTTCATCGTCGAGACCGACCGCAAAGGCTTCAAGGTCGCCCAGAAGCTCGACAAGATGGGCATGCGCGGCTCGTCGACCGGCGAGCTGGTGTTCGAGGATTGCGAGATCCCGGCCGAGAACGTGCTGGGCCAGGTCGGCAAGGGCGTCAACGTGCTGATGAGCGGCCTCGACTACGAGCGCGCCGTGCTGGCCGCGGGACCGCTGGGCATCATGCAGGCGGCAATGGACGTCGTCGTGCCCTACGTGCACGAGCGCAAGCAGTTCGGCCAGGCGATCGGCGAGTTCCAGCTCGTGCAGGGCAAGCTCGCCGACATGTACACGACCATGAACGCCTGCAAGGCCTATGTGTACGCCGTTGCCAAGGCCTGCGACCGCGGCCAGACCACGCGCAAGGATTCGGCCGGCGCCATCCTCTACGCCGCCGAGAAGGCGACGCTGGTCGCGCTCGACGCCATCCAGCTTCTGGGCGGCAACGGCTACATCAACGACTATCCGACCGGCCGGCTCCTGCGCGACGCCAAGCTCTACGAGATCGGCGCCGGCACCAGCGAAATCCGCCGCATGCTGATCGGCCGCGAGCTGTTCGCCGAGACGGCGTGAGATTTCCTCCCCAAGCGCAGCTTGGGCAGGAAGGTTTGACCTTGGCGGACTTTACGTACACACTGTGTACGTAAACCATGCCCCGTTACCTCACCGAACAAGACATCGCCGACTTCCGCGCCGCGCTGTGCAGGGTCGCGACCGAGCGCTTCGCCCGCTTCGGCTACGAAGGCGTCACCATGCGCCAGCTCGCCGACGCGTTGGGCTGCAGCCCCAAGACGCCCTATCGCTACTTCAAGGACAAGGCCGATATCCTGGCGACGGTGCGTGCCCAGGCCTTCGAGAAGTTCTCCGCTGCGCTCGAGATGGCGGTGGCCAGCGCGCCGGGTGATCCCGTCTCCAAAGCCCAGGCCGTCGGCGAGGCCTACCACCGCTTCGCCATGAAGAACCCGCACGCCTATCGCATCATGTTCGACATCGAGGCGCCGATCGACGACAGCCATCCCGAACTCGGCCCCAAGGCGCGCCATGCGGCGACCTACATCACGAGCACGGCCGAGCGGCTTGCCAAGGCGGGGTTGATCGATGTCGATCCCACGCTGTTCGGCTGGTCGATGTGGGCGGCCACGCACGGGCTGGTGATGTTGCAGCAGGCCGGCATGCTGGAACATGCTCCCGACTACCGGACGCTGGCCCAGTTCCACGGCGCGTTGATGCTGAAGGGAGCGGCGCCCGCAGTTCCGGCCAGGAAGCCAGGGAAGAAGCGATGACGGCGGGCGTGACGGCAGGCGAACGCTTCAGGAGCTGGGCCGACATCCAGGCCAACGCCGCGCGCGGTGCCGGCGGCTTTTCCGCCCTTGGGCTGGGCGAGGACGACAGCGTCGCCCTGATGCTGCGCAACGACTTCCCGACCTTCGAGGTCAACGTCGCGGCGGGCCAGCTCGGCATCTATGCCGTGCCGATCAACTGGCATTTCACGCCGGAAGAGGCGGGCTACATCCTGGCCGACAGCGGCGCCAAGGTGCTGGTGGCGCACAGCGACTTGCTGGCCCAGATCGCGGGCGGCGTGCCCGCGAGCGTGACAGTGCTGGTCGTGCCGACACCGGAGGAGATCGCTGCCGCCTACAACGTGCCAGCGGAGAAGCGGCGCGCACCCGAGGGCGTCGAGACCTGGGACGCCTTCATCGCGCGGCATGCGCCCAATGCCGAGCCACCCAAGGCCGCCCGCGGCAGCATGATCTACACCTCGGGCACGACTGGCCGGCCCAAGGGTGTGCGCCGCCGGCCGTCGACGCCCGAACTGCAGGCATTGGCCGCCGGCGAGGCGGCGAAGTACTGGGGCATCAAGCCCGATCCCTCGATCGTCGTCCTGATGAACGGGCCGATGTACCACTCCGCACCGGCCGCCTACGGCATGGGCAGCGCGCGTCTCGGCCTCAACATGGTGCTGCAGGCGCGCTTCGAGGCCGAGGACATGCTGCGCCTGATCGACCGCCACAAGGTCAGCCACATGCACATCGTGCCGACCATGTTCGTGCGCCTGCTGCGCCTGCCCGACGACGTAAAGCGCCGCTACGACGTCTCCTCATTGCGCTGGGTCACCCATGGCGCCGCGCCCTGCGCGCCTGCCGTGAAGCGCCAGATGATCGAATGGTGGGGCCCGGTCATCAACGAGTACTACGGCGCCACCGAGACCGGCATCGTGGTGTGGCACGATTCGCAGGACGCGCTGGTCAAGCCCGGCACCGTCGGCCGCGTCGTCGAGGGTGCTGTGATGCGCATCGTCGATGCCGAGGGCCGCGACGTGAAGCAGGGCGAAGTCGGCGAGATCTACCTGCGCGGGCCGCACCTCGCCGAATTCACCTACAACAACGACGACGCCAAACGCCGCGAGATCGCGCTGGGCGACCTCGTGACGGTGGGCGACGTCGGCTACCAGGACGCCGACGGCTACGTCTTCCTGTGCGACCGCAAGCGCGACATGATCATCTCGGGCGGCGTCAACATCTACCCGGCCGAGATCGAATCGGTGCTGATTCAGATGCCGGGCGTGCGCGACTGCGCGGTGTTCGGCATTCCCGATGAGGAGTTCGGCGAGCAGATCTGCGCCCATGTCGAACCGCAGGCCGGTGCGGCTATCGACGCGACAGCCGTCAGGGGCTATCTCGGCCGGCATCTGGCGCGTTACAAGGTGCCGAGGGTCGTCGAGTTCAGCGCCGCCCTGCCGCGCGAGGATTCGGGCAAGATCTTCAAACGCAAGCTTCGGGCCCCATATTGGGAAAAGGCGGGCCGCAGCATCTGAAGGAACTCATGTCCGACGACGACGTCACCCTGTTCGGCAAGCTCAAGAACAAGCTTATAGACAGCAAGCAGAAATGGGCCGAGAGCGGCCGGCTGCTGACCGGCACGACGGCCGCCCATGCGCAGCGCCTGCCGCCGGGCCAGCGCCAGGTCGAGAACTGGCCGGTGCTCGATCTCGGCATCCAGCCGGAGATCCCGACCCAGGCCTGGCGGCTGTTCGTCGACGGCGAGGTCGAAAACCCCACGACCTGGAAATGGGGCGAGTTCACCGATCTGCCCAAGACCACGCTCACGACCGACATCCACTGCGTCACCGC
>DATGZZ010000194.1:0-3452 GCA_035296945.1 Reyranella sp. | reverse complement strand
GGATCGGCCGCGATGCACCCCTGGATGTTGCCGGGCAGCGCCGCCAGCCTGAAGTTGGCCGACTGCGCCGATGCGGCCGTGGGCAGCAACGCCGCCACGGCGACGCAGGCAAGACGATGGACGATATTCATGGCCGTTTCCTCCCCGATGACCGGCCATCTTAGACCGTTTTTGCTTCTGGCTCCTCATGCTCCTCTCCCCCGCTAGGTCCCTAGCGGGGGAGAGGAACATGAGGCATGAGCGGGCCGGAGGCCCGCGCTCCCAATCACTCGATCCCGAGATAGACCTTCTGGACGTCCGGATTGCCCGCCATCTCGGCGGCCGGGCCCTGCAGCACGGTGCGGCCGACCTGCAGCACGTAGGCGTAGTCGGCGGCCTCAAGGGCGAGGTCGACCGACTGCTCGGCGAGCAGGATGGTCTGGCCGTCTTTGTGGAGCGCGGCGAAGCTGTCGTACATGGCGTCGACGATGGTGGGCGCCAGCCCCAGGCTCGGCTCGTCGAGCAGCAGGAGCTTGGGCTCGCTCATCAGCGCGCGGCCGACCGCCAGCATCTGGCGCTCGCCGCCCGACATGGTCCCCGCCGTCTGCCGGCGCCGCTCGGCAAGCCGCGGGAACACCGCATAGACGCGCTCGAGCAGGCGCGGGATACGCTTGCGGTCGGCAAGCGGCGTGGCGCCCAGCAGCAGGTTGTTCTCGACGCTCTGCTGGGTGAACAGCCGCCAGCCCTCGGGCGACAGCGCCAGTCCCTTGCGCACGATGGCATAGGCGGGCTGGCCCGCGATGTTCTCGCCGCCGAACTCGATGGTGCCCTTGGAGGCCGTGGCGATGCCGGCGATGGCGTTGAGCGTGGTCGTCTTGCCCGCGCCGTTGGAGCCCAGCAGCGCCACCACCGAGCCCGCCGGCACCTCGAGCGAGACATCGGCCACGCCGATGAGGTCGCCGTAGCGCACCTCGAGATGGCCGACGCTCAGCAAGGCCGTCACAGGTGCGCCCCGTGCTGCACCTTGCGGCGGCCGAGATAGGCCTCGATGACCGCCGGGTTGCTGGTGACCTCGCGCGGCGTGCCCCGGGCGATCTCGCGGCCCTGGTGGAAGACCACGACGCGTTGGGCCAGCGACACGATCACCTCCATGATGTGCTCGACGATCACGATGGTGATGCCGCCGCCGTGGATGCGGCGCACCAGCTCGATCGCCTCGCGCACCTCGGTGGGCGTCAGCCCGGCCATTGCCTCGTCGAGCAGCAGGGCCTTGGGCTCCGACGCCAAGGCACGGGCGATCTCCAGCCGCTTGCGGCCGGGCGTGCCCAGGCTTTTGGCCGGTACGTCGGTGAGATGGCCGAGCCCGACACGCTGCAGCACGTCGCGCGCCCTGGCGCGCGCGTCGCGGGCGTTGTGATGGCGCAGCAGCGCCCCGATCGTGGCGTTGTCGAGCACCGACATCGATTCGAAGGTGAGCGGCACCTGGAAGGTGCGGGCGAGACCGAGCTTGGCCCGGGCCTCAGGCGGCAGGCGCGTGACGTCGGCGCCGGCAAAGGACACGGTGCCCGAGGTCACCGGCAAATCGCCGGTCAGGCAATTGAAGAAGGTCGACTTGCCCGCGCCGTTGGGTCCGATCAGGCCCAGGATATCGCCCTCCTCGACCGTCACCGACGCATCGTCGACTGCCTTGAAGGCGCCGAACGCCTTGGTGACGTTGCGCGCGTCAATCAGCATGGCCGCTCGCGATCTCGGACTTGGGCTCGGACTTGGGCGCAGGCTTGGCCGGACGGCGCTCGAACAGCGACAAGAGGCCGCTCGGCAGGAAGCGGGCGATGATCACGATGATGGCGCCATAGACCACGAAGGTGAGGCCGGCGCCACGGCCGCCGAGATAGCTGTTCGACAGTTCCTCCAGCGGCACCAGGATCAGGGCGCCGACCAGCGGGCCGAAGAGCTGGCCCGCGCCGCCCAACGCCGCCATCACCACCATCTTGACCGAGATCAGGATGCCGAAGCCGGACTCGGGATCGACGAAACCGAACATGCAGAGATAGAGCGAGCCTGCGAGCGAGGTGAAGGCGCCGCTCAGCATGTAGGCATAAAGCTTGTAGCGGCCAGCCGAGACACCGAGCGAGCGGGCGGCGCGTTCGGAATCCTTGATGGCGCGCAGGTAGAAGCCCATGCGTCCGCGCTCCATCCACCAGGTGAGCCCGAGCAGGAAGGCCAGCACGCCGAGGAAAATATAGTAGAACGGCGCGGCCGAGATGAAGGAGAGGTCGAACACGGTGCGCGGCATGGCGGGGCCGCCCAGGCCCTGTGCGCCGCCCAAAAACTCCGACGTCGAGCTCAGCACGCGCACCAGCTCGGCGACGGCAATGGTGGCCATGCTGAAATAGTGGCCGGAGAGCCTGAGGGTGGGCACGCCGATCACCGCGGCGACCGCGACGCTCAGCACCATGCCGATCGGCGCGCCGGCGATCGGCGGCCAGCCGAGATGGGTGTAGACCACGACCGCCGAATAGGCGCCGAAGCCGAAGAACACCGCATGCCCGACCGAGACCTGGCCGGCATAGCCGCCGACGATGTTCCAGGCCGAAGCGCCGATCGCGGCCAGCAGCACCAGCGCGCCCAGCCGCTCCCACACCGGATAGCCCGCGACCAGCAGCGGATACGCCAGCACCGGCACCAGCGCCACGCCCAGGAACAGATAGCGTCTCATGCCTTGCCCATCAGGCCTTGCGGCCGGAACCACAGCACCAGCACGAACAGGATGTAGACGACGACGTCCTTGTAGACCGGGCCGATCAGGTAGGCCGACAGCGATTCGACGACGCCGATGATCAACCCGGCCACCAGCGCACCCAGCACGCTGCCGAAGCCGCCGAACGAGACGGTGACGAAGGCCAGGATGGCGAGCGTCTCGCCGACCGTGGGCGACGTATAGAAGAAGGTGGCGATCAGGGCGCCGGCGATGCCGGTGGCGGCGCCCGCCATTGCCCAGGCCAGCGCCTGCATGCGCTGCGGGCGGATGCCCATGAGCTGCGCCGCCGTCGCGTCCTCCGATACCGCCAGCATGCGGCTGCCGATGGCCGTGCGCGTCAGGATGAGATGCAGCAGCAGCGTGATGGCAAGGCCGCTGACGCCGGCCAGCACGCGCGAGCCCTCGAAGCGGATGCCGCCCAGGGTGAAGGAGCCGCCGATCAGCGTGTCGGGCAAGGTCTTGAAGTCGGCGCCGAAGGTCCAGAAGGCGGCGTAGCGCAGGAACAGCGCCAGGCCGAAGGTCCCCAGGATCTGCGCCAGCATCGGCCCGCGCATGATGTGGCGAACCAGCAGGAAGTAGCTCGCCACGCCCAGGGTCGCGATCAGCATGGCGGCGACCGGCACGGCGGCGAACGGCCCGCCGCCCAGCGCCGTCCACACCATGACGGCGGCGTACATGCCCACCATGACGAAGTCGCCGTGCGCGAAGTTGA
>DATGZZ010000193.1:0-4914 GCA_035296945.1 Reyranella sp. | reverse complement strand
GGCGGTGGCCAGCGGGAACACCGAGGCGATCGCGGCCATCGCCGTCGCGGTCCCAACCGTCTTCAGGAACAGCCGGCGCTGGGCATCGACCGGGAAGACCGCGCGCAGGACCGCGGCATCGACCACCCGGCTGAAGCGCTGTTCGTCGCTCGCCGGCACGGCTGACAGGCGGGCGTGATCGGCCGGCGCATGGTCGCCGCCACAGCCGCAGCGCTGCCTCAGCAGGATCTTGGGATCGAACGGGTCCTTGAACATGGTTAAATGCCTCCTCCTTGTTGGCGCCGGTGGCGCGTATTGGAGGCTTCGAACGCAAGCCATATGCCAAGGCCTTCAGACCCTCGGAAAATGGGCGACCAGGCACAGTCGACGTCCGATATGCCTAAAATACGGGCAAACGGTCGCGATTCGACAAGCGGAATTTTGCGATTCGAATCTTAGCTCTGGGGATTAAAACGATGGAATCCCTGACTCTTTCCCCGATTTCCGCCTGATTTCTTATTGCGGTGGGAGTCACCGTTATGGCAGTCTACCTCTTGTGGGTTGTTGGGTACCCACCACGATATGTCGGCCAGCCGCCTCAAGAATGGCTCAATCCGGAGCCGCAAGGCGGAAATGGTTGGGGAGTGGGTCGATGGCGTTATCGCGACACGAGCGGACCAGACGAAAAGTCGATCTCAACCCGCTCGAGTTGATCGAGAAGGTCGTCTCCGCCAACGATTGGCCCTTCGACCGCACATCCGATCGCGAAATCGCCGTCGAGGTCGCCGGCCGCTGGTGCGACTACCGCATGTTCTTCAGCTGGCGCGAGGATGTCGAGGCGCTGCACTTCACCTGCGCCTACGACGTGCGCATCCCGACCGAGCGCCACAACGACATCCATGTCCTGCTGGCCCTGATCAACGAGAAGATGTGGCTCGGCCACTTCGATCTGTGGACCGACGAGGGCCTGCCGATGTTCCGCCACGCCATCCCGTTGCGCGGCACGACGGGCCTGATGCCCGAGCAGCTCAACGACCTGGTCGAAGTCGCGATCAGCGAAAGCGAGCGCTTCTACCCCGCCTTTCAGTACGTCGTGTGGGCCGGCAAGACGCCCCTCGACGCCCTGACCGCCTCGATCCTGGAGACGGTCGGCGAAGCCTGAGCGAAAAAGGACCTTCCGACGCCCCCTCTCGTAAGAAACAAAGACGAACAATAAGTCTCTGTAGTTGGATTGTCCTCAGCGGCGCCGGTCCCCCAGACCGGCGCCGCGACGATTCTGGGGTGCTATAACCCTCGCCCGATGAATCCCCTCGTCATCCCCTATCCCGAGATCGACCCGGTGCTGGTCCAGCTCGGGCCGCTCGCCATCCGCTGGTATGCGCTCGCCTACATCGCGGGCCTGGTCATCGGCTGGCAGGTCATCCGTCGGCTGTGCGAGCAGTCGCCCAAGGTGCTGACGCCGGTCAAGATCGACGACTTCCTGTTGTGGGCGGCGCTGGGCGTCATCCTGGGCGGCCGGCTGGGCTATGTGCTGTTCTACAAGCCGGGCTTCTACCTCGCGAACCCGCTCGCCATCCTGACCCTGTGGGAAGGCGGCATGTCGTTCCACGGCGGCTTTTTAGGCGTCATCGTCGCCACCATCGTCTTCTCGCTGCGCAACAAGACCGATCCGTTCATGCTGGGCGACCTTTTGGCCATCGTGTCGCCGATCGGCCTGTTCTTCGGCCGGCTGGCCAACTTCATCAACGGCGAGCTGTGGGGCCGCACGAGCGACGTTGCCTGGGCCATGGTGTTCCCACGCGGCGGTCCGCTGCCGCGCCATCCCAGCCAGCTCTACCAGGCCTTCTTCGAGGGCATCGCGCTGTTTGCCGTCATGATGCTGGTGTGGCGCCTGACCGACGGCCGTCATCGGCCCGGCCTGCTGACCGGCGTGTTCTTCGCGGGCTACGGCGTCGCCCGCATCGCGGGCGAGCTGTTCCGCGAGCCCGATGCGCATCTCGGCTATCTGTGGGGGCCGATCACCATGGGCATGCTGCTGTCGGTGCCGCTGCTCTTCATCGGCGCCTGGCTGATCGCCCGCGCCTACGCCCGCCCTGCCGTGTCGTGACCCCAAGGGCCCTGGGCGAGCTCGGCCGGCTGATCGCCCGACGCATCGCGCTCACCGGCCCGATCTCGCTCGCCGATTTCATGGCCGAGGCGCTGGGCCATCCGCGGCTGGGCTATTACCGCAAGGCGCTGCCTGTCGGCGCCGCCGGCGACTTCACCACCGCGCCGGAAATCTCCCAGATGTTCGGCGAGCTTCTGGGCGCCTGGCTCGCCGAGCGCTGGCTGGCGATGGGACGCCCGCCCGGCGTGCGGCTGGTCGAGCTTGGACCGGGACGCGGCACCTTGATGGCCGATGCCTTGCGTGCCACGCGCGGCGTGCCGGGCTTCCATGCCGCCATCGATCTCCATCTCGTCGAGATCAACGAGCAGCTGCACGTCCTGCAGGGGCAGGCCCTCGCCGCCTATGAGCCCACCTGGCATGCACGTTTCGACGACGTGCCCGAGGGGCCGCTGCTGCTGGTCGCCAACGAGTTCTTCGACGCCCTGCCGGTGCGCCAGTTCGAGAAGACCGCGCGCGGCTGGACCGAGCGCATGGTCGGCCTCGACGACGACGGCAATCTGCGCCTGGCGCTGGCGCCCGGTGTGACGCCTTTCGCCTCGGCATTGCCCGACGCGCTGGTCGGCTCGCAGGCCGAGATCTGCGAAGCCGGGCTCGCGCTGGCGGGGGCGATCGGCGAGCGCCTGGAGCGCCACGGCGGCTGGGCGCTGATCGTCGACTACGGCCATGACGGCGCGCTCGGCGCCTCGCTGCAGGCGGTGCGCGGCCATCGCGGCGCCGACATCCTCGACCGGCCAGGCGAGACCGACCTCAGCGCCCATGTCGACTTTGCCGCCCTGGCGCGCGCCACCGGCCGGCCGACCTTCGGCCCGGCGGGCCAGGGCGACTTCCTGCGCCGGCTCGGCATTGCCGAGCGCGCCGGCGCCCTGAAAGCCCGCGCCAGCGAGGTCCAGCGCGCGGCGATCGATGCGGCGTCGGCTCGCTTGATCGCGCCCGACCAAATGGGCACCCTCTTCCGCGTTTTGGCCGTGGGCGACGACAGAAGCGCCGCGCCGGCCGGTTTTTCGGATACCCCTCGGACTAAGACATGATCCAAGCGCGCACCCTTGCCGACCTCGACGGCGTGCAGCATCGCTTCTTCACGCGCCAGGGCGGCGTGAGCGAAGGCCTCTACGCCTCGCTCAACTGCGGCTATGGCTCGGGCGATCTGCCCGACAATGTGCGCGAGAACCGCCGCCGCGCCGCCGCCCAGTTCGCGCTGGGCGAGACCGATCTCCTGACCGTGCACCAGATCCATTCGACCGACGTGCTGGTTGTCGGCGCCGAGCGCTGGACCTCGCCGGGCGCGCCCCGGGCCGACGCGCTGGTGACCGACCGTCCGGGCGTCGCGCTGGGCGTGATGGCGGCCGACTGCGCGCCAGTGCTGTTCGCCGACGCCGAGGCCCAGGTGATCGGCGCCGCACATGCCGGCTGGAAAGGAGCGCTGGGCGGTGTCGTCGACACCACCATCGCCGCCATGGAAAAGCTCGGCGCGCGGCGCGAGCGCGTGCGCGCCGCCATCGGCCCCTGCATCGGCGCGGCGTCCTACGAGGTCGGCCCGGAGTTTCCCGCGCCGTTCCTCGCCCAGGACCAGGCCAACGCCACGTTCTTCCAGCCGGCCAAGCGCGCCGGCCATTTCATGTTCGATCTCGCGGGCTACCTGCTGCAGCGCCTGGCGCTGGCCGGCGTGACCGCGAGCGCCACCGGACACGACACGCTGGCGGCGACCGACGATTTCTTCAGCTATCGCCGCAACACGCTCTGCGGCGTGCGCGACTACGGCCGCGGCCTGTCGGCCGTGGCGCTCCGGGGATGACGTGCCCTACCTGATCATCCTGATGTTCCTCTGCCTGCTCGGCGTGATCGCGACATGCGCCATGCTATGAGGCGCCATGCTATGAGGCGCCATGCTATGAGGCGCCTGCTTGGCGCAATGCTGGGCCTCGTCGTGCTGTCGGCCTGTGCGCCGCCGCCAAGGCCCTTCGAGCACGATTCGTCAGCGACCACCAATCGCCGCCTGCCGAGCGACAAGATCGAGCTCGCCATCGGCGCGCCGCGCAACATGCCGCCGGAGATGGGCCAGCGTGTCGCCGCCGCCCTCGCCATGGAGCTGCAGGCCTACGGCATCGTCGCCACCGTGCAGCCGGCCGACGCGCCGCTCCAGGTGAGCGGCACCATGAGCACGCGCGATTCCGGCGAGACCGGCATAGAGATCCAGATCGACTGGCGCATCGACGGCGCCGCCAAGACCCAGGACCCGCAGACCAGCCGCACCAAGGCGCGGCCCGAGGATTACGGCGAGGCAAGCGAGCGGCTGGTCTCGCGCATCGCCCAGCAGGCCGCGCCACGCGTCGCCACCTTGATCGGCAAGCCACCCACTTTCCTGGCGCGGTCGCCCGGCCAGGTCGCGGCCGGCGTTAGCGTGCCGTTCGAGCCGGCGGTCGATCCGGTGACGGCGACGGCGATGGCGGCCGCCTCGTCCGGCGCGCCGCCGCCCTCGTCGACCCAGTCGGCGCAGCCGCAAGAAGCGCACGTCAAGGTGATGGTGGCGCCGGTGACCGGCGCGCCGTCCGACGGCAACCGCCAACTTTACTCGGGCATGCGCCGCGCGCTGGGTTCCAGCAAGATCGTCATCGTCGACGCCGCGGGCGCCGACGTCTTCACCGTAATCGGCAACGTCAACCTGACGAAGATCGACGAGCAACGGGGCCAGCTCGTCATCAAGTGGCTGGTCAAGGACCCGGCCGGCCGCAATGTCGGCGATCTCGAACAGTCCAATCCGGTGCCGCTCG
>DATGZZ010000192.1:0-2912 GCA_035296945.1 Reyranella sp. | reverse complement strand
TTGGGCCTCGCCATCGTCCATCTGCTGGCGGTGGCGAGCCCCGGACCCTCGACAGTACTGGTGATCCAGACAGCGGCCGTTGCCGGCCGGCGCGGCGGATTGCTTGCGGCCTTCGCCATGATGGTGGGCGCGCTCGCCTGGGCGGCGGCGGCGCTCTATGGCCTGCAGGCCCTGTTCGCCCAGTTCGAATGGCTGTACGTCGCCTTCCGCATCGGTGGCGCGCTGTTTCTGCTCTATCTCGCCGTCATGACCTGGCGTCATGCGCGGGATCCGCTGCCGGAAATCACAGTGGACCGGACGGCGCACATGACCGGCTGGCAGGGCTTCCTGCGCGCGCTGCTGCTGCAGCTCAGCAATCCCAAGATCATGGTGTTCTTCGGCAGTATCTTCCTGTCGGTGCTGCCGCAGAATCTGCCATCATGGATGGACGCCACGGTGCTGGCCATCGTGGCGGTGAACGAGTTCACCTGGTTTGCGCTGCTGGCGCTCCTGTTCTCGGGCGGCCCGGCGCGCGCCTTCTACCGCCGCGCCAAGGTCTGGATCGATCGCGTCATGGGCGGAGCGCTGGCGATGCTTGGCATCCGACTGGTCCTGTCCGACCACTGAGGCAGGTGTCCCGGCCGTGAGCGAGGCACCGGCGTCGACGAGAAGGACCACCTTCTACGACGAGCTCATTCGCCGGCGCCGCGCCGCGTGGATTGTCGCGAGCGTCTGCGCGCTGGTGTCAGCCGGTGTAGGCCTGGTGCTGAGCACCATCGTCACGCCCATCGTGTTGCTGGTCCTGGGTGGCCTCCTGAAGCTCGTCGCCGCGCTCGGCGTGGTCGATTCCCTGGCTCTTGGCGGCATCGCGCTGATCCATGACTTCGTCGCGGCGCAGTTCGCCAACTTCGACGGACTCTCGGACACTCTGGATCGGGTGAACAGTCTCGGCGACATGGCGCTATTGGCCCAGCCGTTGGCCCGGCTGGCGCCCGCCGCGCTGCCCGCCTTGCTCGCCGGCATGCTCGTCTGGCTCTGGTTGCGCGGCCTCTTTGGCCGGAGCAGCAGCCAGGATCTCATCACGCGCCTGCAGGCGAGGCCCGCAAACCTCGATGATTTCGAGGAGCGGCAGCTCGGCAACATCGTCGCGGAGGTCGCGATCGGCGCCGGTGCGCCGCTGCCGCTGCTCTTCCTGATCGACACGCCGATGGTCAACGCGGCAGCACTTGGATCGCACGACAAGGGCATCGTGCTGTTCACGCGCGGCATGCTCGACAGGCTGGATCGCAGCGAAACCGAAGCCGTCGCCGCGCGCCTGGTCTCCGCGATCGGGGCCGGAGATCCGCAGGCTGCGACAGGCATCATGGCGGTGTACCGCACGCTGGGATTTTTCCTCACCGTGCTCGACCTGCCCCTGCGTTGGTCGGCCTGGCGCACGCTGGGCGGGCTATTGGTCGTGTCGCTGACGCGACAGACCGATGCCCTGGGGCGCCTCGGCGAGGGCCTGGAGGAGGGCCTCGAGGCCGATGCGATTCCCGACCTCGAAAAGATCGCCGGCAATGCACCCGCTCTCGTGGCCAAGGTGGTGCGGTTCCTGTTGCTGCCCTTCTATCTGGTCTCGATATTCTACAAGCTCATCCTGTTCCTCTGGACGGCCTTGTTCCTGGGACCGCCCATGGCGTTGCTGTGGCGCAACCGTTGCTATTGGACCGATGCCCGCGCCGTGAAGCTCGGGCGAAATCCGGAAGCCTTCGCCCAGGCCCTGGAGAGCATCGGCGCGGCAGATCCACCGCCCGGCGGCGAAGCATTCGCCTATCTGTTCATTGCCGCTCCGACGACGACTCGTCGCGCCGTCACCGACCGGCGCACCTTGGCACTGGCTCTGACACCGCCCACGAGCAAGCGCCTGGCGCGTCTCAGTGCCATGGGCGCCAACCCGCGCGGCGGGCGGACTTTCGACTTCGCGGCCCTCGCAGCGCACCCGCTGCGCGCCCTCGTGGTCGGGGCCTTGGGGTTGTTGCTTGTTCCGCTATTCGCGGCTCTGGTCATGGCGATCGGTTTCCTAACCGCCATCGTCATGACGATCGGCCTGATCGCCGGTCTCGCTATCGTGCACGGCCTGATCTAGTTTCTGACCCGCGCTTGCACTTCGGCGAGGTTGGCCGGCGTCTTCTCGAGCACGAACAGCGCGGTGGTGCGGCCGTTGATGCGCAAGGGATCGCCCGCTTCGCGCTCGGCCATCTCGTAGAACATCGTGCCGGCCGGGCGGCAGCTCCAGTCGGGACTGAGGCCCGACTGGCGCACGCCGGGATAGCGCAGACAGATCTGGGTGATCGACTGGCCGCCGGCGCCGGGCGCCGTATTGACCTGCCATTCGCCGGCGAAGATGCGCCGCTGGCCGACCACCCAGGCGAAGTCGCGGCCGTCAGCCGTCGAGTAGTGGATCTGCGCCGGCCCGTTGCCGGCCCACAGCCAGGTCTTGTTGGCCATGCCGCGCTGAGCGGCATCGGGCGTGGAGTTGTCGATCGAAGCCTGGATCTGCGGCATGGGCACCGCCGGTCCGACGGGCGCGGCCGGATCGGGGTTGGAGCAGGCGGCTGCGAGGGGAGCAGCGATCAGGAAGGCGAGCGCAGAACGGAAGGGGGACATGGGGGCAGCCGATGTTGGAGAATGAAGCGGGGCGAAGGAGCGCAGGGCGGGCATGCGATTGCGGGGGATTCCACACTGGTTTTTGTCGGTCGGGTTGTCTAGTAAGCCGCGTCTTTTGCAAGCACAGCACTGCCAGGAGGAATGGCGTTAATGCGTGTCTACTATGATCGCGATGCCGATGTGAACCTGATCAAGGGCAAGAAGGTCCTGGTCGTCGGTTACGGCAGCCAGGGCCACGCCCATGCGATGAACCTGCGCGATTCGGGCGTCAAGGACGTGCGCAT
>DATGZZ010000191.1:0-7800 GCA_035296945.1 Reyranella sp. | reverse complement strand
CGGGCAGCGGCCCGAAGCGGTCGGTCAGCGCGCCCCAGCCAAACGAGGCGATGCCCATCGTCAGGAAGACGATCGTCATGGCGCCCGACACGCCGGTGCGCGACCAGCCGGTTGCATCCGCCATCGGCTGCAGGAACACGGCGAGCGAGAACACCGCACCGATCGACACGCATCCCAAGAGGCCGCCGGCGGCAACCACGATCCAACCGTAAAACAGCTTCATCGACCGATCCTCACGTGGGGTCGGGACCATACTTAACCTATTGGTTAAGTGATTGCAACCCGCCCTTTCAGCCTGGAAGACGAACGACGACAGCGAAAAGATACAGGATCGCCGGATTTATTTTGGGAGTAGAATGGGTGACATGTCGAACACCACGCTGATCGGAGCACTGCTTTGCCTGGCGCTGTCGGCCGGACTTGCCGCTTGCGCGGGGGCTGGCGGCGCGCCGGCATCATGGCAGAAGGCCGGCGCGACCGACGCCACCGTGGCCAGCGACACGGCGCAGTGCCGGACCTCCTCGCAGCAGACTGCCGCGCGCCTTTATCCTCTGGGCTCCAGCAATCCGACCTTGGGCGGCGCCGGCATGGTGGCGGCGCAGCAGCAGGCGAACACCGATCGCAGCAGCGCCGAGCTTCAGTTCTTCAACGACTGCATGGAAGGCCGCGGCTACACGCGCCCGAAGTCCTAAGCCTCGCCGTAGTGAACGCGCCGGTAGGCGCGTGATGGGATGAGGTCGTCGGTGTGGATGTCCCATACCGAGCCGATGTTGGCGGCCTGGTGCTCGCGGAACAGCGGGCCGAAGCGGCCCATCTCCGTCACCGCGGCGCCACGCAGGCCAAAGCCCGTCGCCACGCCGGCGAGATCGCCGCGGCCGTGCATGGCCTCCGAAGGATCGATGCCGTTGGCGCGGAACTTGTGGAACTCCGCGCCGTAGCCGCCGTCGTTCATCACCGAGATCAGCAGGCGGATGCCCTGGCGGCGGATCGTCTCGAGTTCCTGGATGTGCATCAGCAGGCTGCCGTCGCCTTCGATCAGCATGACCTTGCCGTCGCCGCGCGCCGCGGCGATGCCGATCGCCGCCGGCAGGCCCGAGCCGATGGCACCGAACTCGTTCACCACATGATACTTGTCGGCCGGCCGGCCCTTCATGTGGGTCATGGCGATGCTGAAGTAGTGGCCGCCGCCGACGACGATGTCCCAATCCTTGGGGATCGCCTGGTCGAGCTCGACGATGGCCTTGCGCGGATCGACGGTGTTGGGCTGGACCTGGAACTCCTTGGAGTCGGGCGAGTCCTTGGCGATCTGCTGGGCCATGTCCCCGTTGCGGAAGCCCGTGCGTGACACGCCGCGCGCCTTCAGGCGTGCGGTGATCGCCTCGGCCGCGGCCTTGGCGTCGGCGCGAACGTGGAGATCGGCGGTGCGCAGGCCTTGCCACAGCCCGCGCGGATTGGTGTCGATCTGCACCGTGCGCGCGCCGGGATAGAGATAGCCGCCCTCGGTCGTGTAGTGGCCGAGCCCGGCGCCGACGCCGATCACCAGGTCGGCCTCGGCGAAGCGCTCGCGCGCGAAATCGCTGGCAAAGGAGCCGGCGATGTCGAGGGCCCAGGGATTGCCGTCGAACAGGCCCTTGCCGAGCAGCGACGTCGCCAGCAGTGCGCCCGACTGCTCGGCCAGCGCCTCGAGCGCCTGGCGGGCGCCGGAGCGGATGACGCCGCGGCCGGCCAGCAGCACCGGCTTCTCGGCCTCGGCGATCATGTCGACGACGCGCTCGACCATGGCGGGATCGGGCAGCGGCCGCTGCGCCATCGGCACCAGCTCGGAGGACGGCGTGTAGTCGGTGAGGTGCGGCCAGGCCTGCTTCTGCAGGTCCATCGGCACGGAGAGCACCACCGGCTTGCGCTCGGCCTGGGCCACCTGGAAGGCCTCGCGCACATTGTCGAGCACGCGATCGACGTGCTTCACGCCGACATAGTGCGCGCCGCAGGCAAGAGCCAGCGGCGCCATGTCGATCTGCTGGATGTACCACGAGGCGGCGAGCGGCGCGTCGCCCGCGAACACCACGAGCGGCGTGTTGCTGCGCGCCGAGATGGTGAGCGCCGTCATGATCTGGGTGAAGCCCGGCCCGCAGGTCGTCGAGGCCACCCCGACCTTGCCGGTGGCGCGGGCATAGCCGTCGGCCATGGCGACGGCGCAATGCTCGTGGCGCGCATGCACCACCTGCATGCCGGGCAGCTTCGACATCGCCACCGACCAGTACATGTTGGCGTCGCCCATCAGCGTGAACAGCACGTCGACGCCCTCGGCGGCGAAGGCGCGGGCCAGCATGTCGGTCACTTGCAGCTTGCTCATCTCGGTGTCTCCTTTTTCTCGAAGAGGCTGCGCACCCACGACAGGAATGCGCGCCACATGAGGTTGCCGGCCCGCAGCTCGGTGGCAGGCGGCGATGGCGGTGTGGACGGTGCCGCAGCAGCGGCGACAGGCTCCCTCGCGGGGCGTCGCTCGGCCACCAGCCTGGCGAGATTGGTCGAGAACTCGCCGAGCAGGGCGCGCGCGACATGCACGCCGCCGGCGTTGGCGAAGGTTTCCAGCGGCCCGGTAACGCTGAAGCTGCCGTCGATCGCGAGTTCGGTGGTTTCCTTGCCCGCGACTTTGACAACTCCCGAGGCAAGGGCGCGCGACGCGCCGCGTCCGTCGATGCCGCGTCCCTCGATGGTGCAGGTCCGCGCCGCTTGGTCGAAGACGAGACTGGCCTCACCGCGAAACACCGCGACCGTCGGGCCGAACTTCACGCGCACCGAGCCACGCCACAGTCCGTCACCCTGGTCGGGCGACAGCGTGGCGCCGGGAATGCACGAGGCGACCAGGGCCGGGTCGCTCAGCAGCGGCCAGACGTCATCGGCCGGCAGCGGGATCGTCGTCTTCTCGGTGAGGGACGGCATGGCTACGCGGCGAGTCGCCGCTGGATCTCGTCCTGCATGATGGTAGTGCGCCAGTGGATGCGGGGCTCGTCGGGCGGATGGCCGCCGCAAGCCTTGTGCAGGCCGCAGCGATTGTCCCAGATCACGATGTCGCCGACGCGCCACTTGTGCTGGTACTGCGCCGGCGTCTCGATCATGTAGGGCGTGAGGTCCTTGACCAGCGCGTCGCTGTCGGCCTCGCTCAGCCCTTGGATGCGAACGATGTGATGGGGATTGGCATAGAGCGAGCTGCGGCCGGTCTCCTCGTGCACGCGCACGATGGGGTAGACGGCCGGCGGCCGCTGCCGGTCCTCCGGCTCCAGGAGCTCGTGGCCTTCGCGCTTCTTGCCGCCATAGATGTATTCGGCGTTGAGCCCGGCGATGCGCTGTTTCAGGCCGTCGGGCAGCGCCTCGTAGGCCTCGTACATGCTGGCGAACGCCGTGTCGCCGCCGGTCGAGGGAATGGCGACGCCATAGAGCTGCGTGCCCTTGCAGACCTCGGTGTCCCACGGCGAATCGGTGTGCCAATGGCCGCCGCGATTGTAGATCACCTGGTTGACCTGGCCGTCGGCCTTCCGGCTGCCGATGCCCATGACGGTGAGCTCGGCATGCTCGGGGTCGCGCGTCTTGCGCACGCGATGCGGCTTCAGCCGGCCGAAGCGGCGCGAATAGGCGAGGAACTCTGCTTTGGTGAGCGTCTGGTCGCGCACCACCATGACGACGCTGTCGAGCCAGGTCCGGTAGAGCGTGTGCCACTGCTCGTCGCTCAGCGAACGCACGTCGACGCCGGTGACCAGGGCGCCGATCTTGGGATGAGGCCGTTCGATCTGCATGGCCGAAGTCTACGCCCGCCAAGACGCTGGTAAAGCCTCGCCGATTCGCCCAGCATCGCCGGCAAAACAGAAGCGGAGGAAATCGTGCGTCGCATCGCGGCTGTCGTTTTCGCTGTTCTGCTCGCCCTGCCACCCATGTCGACTGTTTGGGCCCAGGAGGTCTGGCCCAGCCGGCCGATCAGCCTGATCTCGCCCTACGCGCCGGGCGGGGCCAGCGACTTCCTTGCGCGCACGCTCGCCGAGGCGCTGAAGGCCAGGCTGGGCCAGCAGGTGCTGGTGCAGAACGCTCCCGGCGCGGGCGGCACCGTCGGCACGCTTCTGGCGGCGAAGGCCAAGCCCGACGGCTACACGCTGCTGCTGAACCACATCGGTTTGTCGACCATGCCCGCGCTCTACAAGAAGCTCGCGTTCGATCCGCTGGCGTCTTTCGAGCTGATCGGGCTGTTCGCCGAAGGGCCCATGGTGATCCTGTCGCGCAAGGAGTTCGGACCCCAGACGTTCGCCGAGCTCGTGAGCTACGCCAAGGCCAACAAGGAAAAGGTCACCTTCGCGTCGTCGGGCATGGGCAGCGCCACCCATCTCTGCGCCATGCTGTTCCAGGAGGCGATCGGCACGCCCGTCACCATGGTGCAGTACAAGGGCGCCGCGCCCGCCATGCTCGACATCAGGAGCGGCCAGGTCGACCTTCTATGCGATCTGCCGACCACAACCTCGAGCGCCATCCGCTCCGGCGACTTGCGTGCCTTCGTGCTCACCGCCTCCAAGCGCATGGCCTCTCTCGCCGACGTGCCGACCGCCGATGAGGTCGGCATGCCCGGTCTTCATATGAGCACCTGGTTCGGCCTCTACGCGCCGCTCGGCACGCCCAAGCCGGTGCTCGAGACGCTGAACAAGGCGTTGCGCGAGGTCGTGGCCGACAAGGCGGTGGCCGAGCAGCTCGAGAAGATCGAGACCGTGCTGTTCCCGGTCGACAAGGCGACGCCCGAGGCACATCGCGCAATGCTCGCCGCGCAGATCGCCCTGTGGGGGCCGATCATCGATAAGGCGGGCATCCAGGCGGAGTAAGACATGACGACGCGCACATCCTTGCGGGATAACGGTGAGGCCATGCGCCGTCGCCTGTTCGGCGACGACGACGGCGCCCCCGCGATCATGCGCACGCTGAACCGCGAGGCCGTCTACGGCGCGATCTGGAGCCGACCGGGCCTCGCCATCGAGGACCGCATGGTTTGCGCGCTCGCCGCGCTGGGCGCCGTGCAGCGGCTGAACAAGCTTCGCCGACATATCGCGGCGGCGCTCGACCTCGGCCTCTCGCCGCGCGCGATCGTCGAGATCCTGATCCAGATCGGCATCTATGCCGGCTTCGCCGCTTCCGAGGAGGCCGTCGAAGCGGCCGGTGCGGTGTTTGCCGAGCAGGGCGTCGCTATGCCGGAGGAGACCGCGCGGGAAGACTCCCTCGAGGTGCTGAGCGAGCGTGGCAGCAAGCTGATGGAGCAGCTGCACGGCGAGCGGGCGACCCAAGGCTATGCCGCACCCGGTAACACCGTGACCGGTGCGCTCTATCCGCTGGCCATCCAGTATGGCTACGGCGAGATCTGGTTTCGTCCGGGCCTCGACCTGCGACAGCGCGCCCTGGTGGCGGTGGCGGCCTTCACGGCGCTCAAGCTCGACGGCCAGGTGAAGAAGTTCGGCCAGTCAGCGCTCAACATGGGGCTCAGTCGCACCGAGGTGATCGAGGCAGTGATCCAGACCGCACCGATCAGCGGCTTTGCCCGGGCGCTGAATGCGCTGGGCGGTCTCAGCGATGTCCTGGGAGGAAACCGATGACCCACAATGCCCCCGAGTTCCGCCATCCCGACGAGATGGACTGGGAAATGGGCCGCTTCGGGAACGTCACCAAGTTCCTGTTCCATCCGACGCCCGAGCGGCCGACCGTTCCCAATGTCGGCTTCCTGCGCTACGCGCCGGGCGCCGGCTTCCCGGTCCACAAGCACGACTTCGCGCAGGTCTGGTACATCATCGAAGGCGAGTTCCAGATGGGTGATCGCAAGTACGGCCCCGGTACCTTGGTCTACATGGAAGACCCGCACTACGAGAACGAGATGCGGACCGAGACAGGCGGCACAGTGCTGTTCGTGCAGTATCCAGGTCCGACCACTGGCGGCCGGCCGATCTATGAAGGGCGGATGAACCTCAAGGGGGTCCCGCAATCGAGCGCCCTCGACCTCGACCACTGAGGCCAAAGAAAAGGCCCACCCGATGGGGATATCGGGTGGGCCGTTCACAACCCGGCAATGGGGGAAGTCCAGCCTGGCAGGGCTGTCTCGCCGGGAGGCCGGACTAGTTGCGTGTCCGGGACGCACCCAAGAAATGCGCCGCCAAGCTGGAAAGTTGCGGTACGCAACGGTACTTTCCCGGGCGTTGAACTACCGCTCGCGAATCCCGCTATCGGTCCGTAACCTGACCAAGTCGCTGGCGTTGATGCCTTGTGGGGGCTGAATGTCACTCGTCATAGATGTGCCGCGTCCGCGGATCCTGATCGCCGAGGACAACTACCTCATGGCGACCGAAGTCGAGGAGTTCGTCCGCGATTGCGGCTACGCCGTCGCTGGCGCGGCCCCTTCGGTCGAGAGAGGGCTGGCCCTGATCGCCAAGGACGCCGTTGACGGCGCAGTGCTCGATATCGACCTTGCCGGCACGCCCAGCTTCCCGATGTGTCGGGCGCTCGCCGACAAGGGCGTTCCATTCCTGTTCCTGAGCGCCTACACCCCGAACACGATCGTTCCCGACGAGTTCAGGACGACGCCTCAGCTCACCAAGCCATTCGAGCCTACAGCCTTGAAGTCGGCGCTGCTGACGCTGGTTGGATCGGCCCCCGACATCGTCTTGCCGCCATCCGCGCCGGCTTTTGCCAATGCCATCCTGGACTCGCTTCCTGCTGCGGCGAAAGGCGCGCTCGCAGCGTCACTCGAACGGGTCGTGTTGCGTCGAGGTGAGGTTCTCGACATTGCCGGCCAGCCGGTCCGCCACGTCTACTTCCCCATCGAGGGGCTGATCTCGATCTTTGCCGGCGCGACGGCGGCGACCCGCATCGAGGCCACCAGCATCGGGTGCGACGGCATGACGGCGCCCGGCCTCCTGCTCGGCGACACGATCTCGTCGGGTCATACGACGGTGCAGGCGGCGGGGAGCGCGTGGCGTATTCCTGCCGACATCTTGCAGCGGCTGGCCGAAAACGATGCGGCGCTGCGCCGTCATCTTCTTCGCCAGGCCGGCATGGTGCTGCGCCAGCTCGCCGACACCGTCTCTTACAGCGGGCGCGCGACCATCGTCGAACGGCTCGCGCGCTGGCTGCTGCAGGCGACCTATCGCCTGGGCAACCGCCGGCTCGATCTCACGCATGATGTGCTGGCCGAGATACTCGGCGTGCGCCGGCCGAGCGTCACGACAGGGCTGCAAACGCTGGAGGGCCGCCAATTCATCCGCTCGACTCGGCGGGCCATCGTGGTGCTCGACCCTGAAGGCTTGGCGGAAATGGCGCGGCGCTGAGCGCGGGCGTCGGATTGCGACCGTATAAAACAGTCGTCGGATGCAACTGCCGTTGTGATCACGGCATTTACACGACATGCAAAAGAACAACCACGCACGACCGATCGTGTTGCGCGAACTTTCGCTGCTGAGGGCGCTGGGCGCCAGCCGCCGGACCTTCCGCCACCGCCTCGACCACGGGCGCTCGTCACTGATCGTTCCCCGCGTACCGCAGCCGGACGCTTTTGCGTTGCCGCCGGCGCGAACGCGACGCCCTGCGGTGCAGGACAAGAGGCCATGAAAGCCCTGGTGCGATCTCGAACATGACGCCGGCGGCGTGATCTCTTCATTTTGGAGGAGGATGACCGATGACACGTAGCATTGTCCGACTTCTCGCCGTCTCGGCGTTGCCGCTGATATTGGCCAGCGCACCTGCCGCCTTCGCGGCCGATCCGCCGGCCAAGCAGGCCGCGGCACC
>DATGZZ010000190.1:0-6177 GCA_035296945.1 Reyranella sp. | reverse complement strand
GATGATGCACGGCTCGCCGCCGCAGCGGTCGAGCTTCTGGCTACGATCCGCGGCATGAACGGCGAGGCGGAGGAGTTTGCCCAGTAAACTTTCGAGCAGGCTTGCAGCGGCGGTTCAGTGGGGTGTGCTGATCGCCCTGTCGGCCGGCATCGCAGCCTTCCTCCTGTGGATTCACGCACCGGCGGCCCTGATGCTGGGCCCGCTGATCGCCGGCATCGTCGTCGCCGCCTCGGGCGGCAAGGTGGCGTTCCCGTTGCCGCCCTTTGTGCTGGCCCAGGGCGTCGTCGGCTGCCTGATCGCCAGCATGGTGCCCCTGTCGATCGTCGACGACGTGCTGCGCCACTGGGTGCTGTTCGGCGCCGGCGTCGTGCTGGTCGTCGTCGTCTCGAGCCTTCTCGGCTGGCTGATGACGCGCTGGCAGATGATGCCCGGCACGACGGCGCTGTGGGGCACCAGCGCGGGCGCCGCCTCGGTGATGACCATCATGGCCGAGCACTACGGCGCCGATCCGCGGCTCGTCGCCTTCATGCAGTATCTGCGCGTCGTTCTGGTGGCCGTCATCGCCGCCATCGTGGCCCGCCTGTTCGGCGTGACGCCGGTGCATGCGCCGCACGATATCGTCTGGTTCCCCGCTGTCGCCTGGCTGCCGCTGGCCGAAACCCTGGCACTCGCCATCGTCGGACCGATCATCGCCCGCTGGATGCGCATTCCCGCCGGCGCCTTCCTGGTGCCGCTGGTGCTGGGCATCCTGCTCACTCATTTCGGCCTGATCAGGATCGAGCTGCCGACCTGGCTGCTGGCCGCGTGCTACGCCTTCGTCGGCTGGAACGTCGGCCTGCGCTTCACCCGGCCGCTCCTGATCCACGCCCTGAAGGCGCTGCCGGTCATCTTCGGCGCCACCTTGACCCTGATCGCACTGTGCGGCGCCATCGCCGCCGCCATGGTCTGGCTTGCCGGGGTCGACCCGCTGACCGCCTACCTTGCCACCAGCCCCGGCGGCTCCGATTCCATCGCCATCATCGCCGCCTCGACCAATGTCGACGTGTCGTTCGTCATGGCCATGCAGACGGTGCGCATGATCGCCGTGCTGTTCCTCGCACCGGTCTTGACCAAGTTCATCGCCGAACGTCTAAGGTATCCGAATGACCGCCCTCCATGACATGACCGCCGGCGAGCTGCTCGCCAACTACAAAGCCAGGAAGCTTTCCCCTGTCGAAGCCGTCGACGCCGTCATCGCCCACATCGAGACGTGGGAGCCCAAGCTCAAGGCGCTCTATGCCCCCGACTTCGAGGGCGCCCGCAAGGCCGCCAAGGCCTCGGAGAAGCGCTGGCAGGCGGGCAAGCCACAGGGTGCGCTGGATGGCGTGCCCATCACCATCAAGGAGAACATCGCCACCAAGGGCGTGCCGGTGCCGCTCGGCACCGCGGCGACCGACCTGGTGCCGGCCGCGGACGACGCGCCGGCCTCGGCCCGGGTGCGCGAAGCGGGCGCCGTCATCCTCGCCAAGACCACCATGCCCGACTACGGCATGCTTTCGTCGGGACGAAGCTCGTTCCATCCGCTCACCCGCAACCCCTGGAACCTCGCCTGGAACCCGGGCGGCTCGAGCGCCGGCGCCGGAGCGGCGGCGGCTGCGGGCTACGGTCCCTTGCATCTCGGCACCGACATCGGCGGCTCGGTGCGTCTGCCGGCGTGCTGGAACGGCATCTTCACGCTGAAGCCCAGCCTCGGCCGCGTGCCGGTCGATCCGCCGTACTTCGGCCGCGCCATCGGCCCGATGACGCGCACGGTGGCCGACTCCGCCCTGCTGCTCGCTGAACTGTCGAAGCCCGACCCGCGCGACCATATGAGCCTGCCGCCGGCTGCCATCGACTGGAGCGCGGGCCCGCTCGAGCCCAAGGGCCTCAAGATCGGCCTGCATCTCGACGCAGGGTCCGGCCTGCCGGTCGATGCCGAAGTGAAAGCCGCCGTTGAGGCCGCCGCGAAGAAATTCGCCGACGCCGGCGCCAAGGTCGAGCCGGTGGCGCCGTTCCTGTCGCCCGACATGCTGCATCTGCAGGACCTGTTCTGGCGCGTGCGCAGCTGGGTCGACTTCTCGGCGCTGAGCCACGCCAAGCAGGCGAGCGTGCTGCCCTTCATCGCCGACTGGTGCCGGGGCGGCGCCGACGTCTCGGGCACCACCGTGATCAAGGCCGTCGCCAACTACATGGCGATCCGTGCCGCCGCGACGCGCGCTGCGCAGCCCTTCGACTACGTGCTGTCGCCGGTCTCGCCGGTGCCGACCTATCGCGCCGAATGGGAGACGCCGACCAACGACGTCCAGCGGCCGCTGGAACACATCTCCTTCACCATGCCCTACAACATGAGCGAGCAGCCGGCCGCCTCGATCAATTGCGGTTACACCAAGGAAGGCAAGCCGATCGGCCTGCAGATCGCCGGCCACCGCTTCGACGATTTGGGCGTGATGCGGATCTCGCGCTGGTTCGAGCAGGCGAGGGGGCCGCAAAAGGCGTGGCCGCGGCCGCAATGAAGCCGATGGATAGCGGCCCGCTCGGCATCCTGATGCTCGACACGCGCTTCCCGCGCATCGTGGGCGATATCGGCAATGCCCAGTCCTTCGATTTCCCGGTGATCTTCCGGCGCATGGAGGGCATCGGCTCGGCGGACGCCGTGACGACCCATCCCGACCGGCCGCGCGTGCTGGCAGCACTCGAGGCCAACGCGCGGGCCCTCGTCGCCGAGGGCGCGGTCGGGCTGTCGACGAGTTGCGGCTTCCTCGCGCTCTACCAGGACGACCTCGCGGCCCGCTCGCCTGTGCCGGTCGCGACCTCTGCGCTGCTGCACATCAAGCAGCTTACCGGCAAGCGGGTCGGCGTGCTTACGGCGTCGGCGCGCAACCTGACCCCGGCGCATTTCGCCGCCGTCGGCGCACCGACCGACACACCCTTCGTCGGCCTGCCCGAAGGCACTTCGTTTGCCAAGACCTTCATCGGCAACGGCACGACGCTCGACCGCGACCAGGTCGAGCACGAGGTCGTGGCCGCCGCCCGCGATCTCGTGGCGCGTCATCCCGGCATCGACACGATCGTGTTCGAATGCACCAACCTGCCGCCGTACAAGAAGGCGGTCCAGGATGCCACGGGCCTGCCGGTGTTCGACGTGCTCGACCTGCTGAAGGGCTTTTATGCCAGGCTTACGGGGCCAGCAGGCGGCGGTAGACCGGCTGCAGCAGGGTAGGGATCAGGTAGATCGGGAACTGCACGGCGGCAATGAACAGGAAGACATCGGCGTCGACCGAGGCCGGAAGCACGGCCATCAGCAGCGCATTGTGGCGGCCACCCGAGCAGTAGCCCGCCGTCAGCGCCACGCGGCGGTCGAGGAACGGCAGGATGCCCGCCGCGACCACGAGATTGCACAGGATCATGCCGGCGAAGGCGCCGACGACGAAGCCCGCGAGCTTCAGGGGCTGCGCCGTGGCCTGGGCGACCACGCCATCCATCAGCGGAATGGCGAAGACCATCAGCACCACGACCGACAGTCCGTCGAGCGTCGGCGCTTCCTCCTTGATGCGCGCGCCGAGCCAGCGGCGGATGGCGAACGCGCCGGCCGAGGCCAGTACTACGATCAGCGCCAAGCGCAGGCTGAGATCGACGGCGCCGATGTGCAGGTCGAGATCGAGCAGCCACAGCGCCAGCGGCGGCAGGGTGAAAGGCACCAGGAAGTTGGTGAAGAGTGTCAGCAGCAGGGCGAGCGAGGAGTCGAGCCGCAGGAAGGCGGCAGTGGTGGCAGCCGAGATGATGCCGGGTGCCATGGCGCTGAGGCAAAGCGCTGCGACCAGGCCGGGCCACAGACCGAGCCCCTGCCAGATCGGCCAGACGATCAACGGGGCGACGACCAGGTTCGCCAGCGCCAGCACGACGGCAAGGCCGGGGCGGCGCAGAAGTGCTGCCACCCGCGCCCAGTCCATGCGCGCCAAGGCCAGCATCAGCAGCAAGACGGCCAGCGGCCACAGCAGGACGCGGCTGGCCGAGGCGACGTTCTGGAAGGCGAGGCCGATCGCCAGCGACAGGGGCAAAAGGGTGGTGGCGCGGCCGCCCATGCGCCGCAAAACGTGAACGACCGGATTCATCGGAGCCGAGCTTACACGTGCTAGCCTGCGCCATGTTCCGGCGGGCTTTCATTGCTGCATTGCTGGCGGCGACTCCCTCCTTGGCCCAGCCGGTCGCCGCGCCGGACTGCACCGTCGATGGCCGGCTGGCCGACAGCGGCGGGCTCGGGCTCGAGATCACCTATCGCTGCCGCGCGACCCAGCCTCTGTCCTTCCGGTCGGTCGAGGACCGCGCCTCGGCTCACGTCCAGGACCTCAAGCTCGAGCAACGCAATGGCGTCGCCGAGGCGCGCTATCGCTTCGATCTCTCGGGATTTGCCCGCGCCGTCGATTCGACGTCGCTTGCCGTGCAACGCGGCAACGGCGTGCTCGCCGTCCTCGGAAGCTGGCTGCTCGAGCCACAGGGCTACGATCGCGTCCCGACCATCGATATCCGCATGACGACGAGCCCGGGCCTGGTATTCGCGGCCGGCCTGCCCAAGGTCGGCGATGCCTGGCGGCTCAGCGGCGCGCCTGTCGTCGCCGCGGGCTACACGGCGCTGGGACGACTGACCTATCGCGAGCTCGCCGTTCCCGCGCCTGGATCGCTGCGACCGGGCGAGCTGAAGGCCGACGCGATGCTGCGCGTGGCCATCCTCGACGGCGTTAGCGAGAGCGCCCGCGCCGACCTCTTCGATTGGGTCGAGCGCACCGCGCAGGCGCAGTCCAACTACTGGCAAGGCTTCACCGCCAAGCAGGCGCTGCTCGGCCTCGTCCCGGTCACCCATCGGCGCGGCGTCGGCTACGGCCGCAGCGTGCCGGGCGGCGGCGTCACGGTGATGGTCGAGGTCGGCACCGACGTCGACCGCCGCCGCTTGTTCGACGACTGGGTCCTGACGCACGAGCTGATCCATACCGGCATGCCCTTCATCCGCCGCGGCGGCACCTGGTTCATGGAAGGGGCGGCGACCTACGTCGAGCCGATCATTCGCGCCCGTGCCGGCTGGAAGACCGAGGAGGAGGTGTGGCGCGAGTGGGTCGACAACATGCCCAAGGGCGTGCGGGCCTTCTCGGGCAGCATGGCCAACGCGCGGGGCCAGGAGAACTACTGGGGCGGCGCCACCTTCATGCTGCTGGCCGACGTCGGCCTGCGGCGCGCCACCAACGGCGCCAAGGGGCTGGAGGACTGTCTGGCCGGTGTGCTGTGGAGCGGCCTCGACGGTGCGCGGCGCGCCACCATCGCGGAGTATGCCGCCGCCTGCGACGGCGTCACCGGCACCACTGTCATGAGCGGCCTGGTCGAGCGCCATTTCAACAGCGCCGAACCCGTCGACCTCGCCGCCTTGTGGAAAGACCTCGGCATCTCGCTGGTCGCCGGCCGCATCGCGCTCGATGATAGTGCGCCGTCGGCGCGATGGCGCAAGCTGATCGTGCCCGGCACGCATCCGCCCAGGCGCGTCAAGCTGCCGTGGGAGAGCTAGTCTTAGTCTAGCGGCTCGTCACAATGATTTGACGGCGCGAGCGCGCATTGATCGAACGCGCGGGGCCTGCGGCTTCGGACCAATGACTGCACTGCCAGCACGCGGGTCGGCCCGCACAGTCCATGGTGTGACGCTGCCGTTGGCTCCCCAGGAGTGGTGCCTCCTGGAGCGCCAAAAGTCGCAATAAAAGAACAAGGCCCTTCGCCGGCCGGCGCGGTCCGATCCGCCCTATACTAACTATAGTTATTGACAACTACAGGAGTTCTGGATAGAGTCACGGCGTCTGTCGCTCTATGCATCGTCCATCCGATTGCCAATGCCGTGAGGGGCCGCTTGCGTGCGAAGCGACGCCCCCCTCGCGGCAGACATGCTTGCCGTGAGGGCTCCAAATCAACCGGTCAAACCCTCCATGACGAGCTACTAGATCATTGCACGGTGATGACGGCGGCAACTTCCGTCCCGCGGACGTCGTTGGGTCGCCATGTTTTTTCGCGACCTCCTGGCCAAGGCGGACGAATACCTGCCGTGGATACCGAACTGGCTGTGGGCGGCGTTGATGCTCGTCACGGCGGCGGCCTTGGCGCTGCTGTTGCACCGCGCCGCAGTCC
>DATGZZ010000189.1:0-4743 GCA_035296945.1 Reyranella sp. | reverse complement strand
GACGCTTGGGCCACCCGTCGACACTGGGCCCATCGACATACTCGGTGCGCGAGTGGAAGACGACGTGGTTCTGCAGGAACTGGATGTCGCCCGGCTCGAAGTGCAGTTTTAGGCAGAACCGCTCCTCCTCGCAGATGCCGTAATAGACATCGAGCGCCTCGCGCTGGGCGTTCGACATGCGCGGCGCGTCGGGGAAGCGCGCCAGTGACTCGATGTATTGCCGGATCGGCGAGTAGCCGGTGAACTGCCCGCGATGCCAGGAGAAGAGCGGCATGCCGAACCATGGCTGCTTGCCCGCCGGCACCTCGCCGCGGCGGTCCATGTAGATCGGCTTATAAAGCTCGGCCAGCAGGTCGGGCCGCCGCCGCATCAGCTCGTCATGCACGGCTGTGCCGCTCACGATCATGCTCTCGCCGCCTTCCTTGGCGCGGTTGATGCAGAGCAGGCCCACGACATCGCACGAATCGGTGTGGAAGCAGAGCTCGGCGGTGCTCTGGGTCAGCCGCCTGTTGTGGTCCTGCTCGGTGTCGCCGACATCGATAACGTGACCGACGACGTGGCCGTTGCGGTTCTGGGTGATCGGATCGCCGATGTGGCGCGAGAGCCCCCAGTAGATGCGGATCAAGGTCTCGCGGTCGTAGCGCTCGACCGGCAGGCCCTTGATGTAGCCGAAGCCCAAACCCGAGCGGATCTGCGCCCGCAGCGCACCGAGCCGCGTCGTCAGCCGGTCGAGCGGGAAGTCGTCGCGCCCGATCTCCTGGATGCCAAGCCCGCGCTGGCGCGTGGCCAGTACCGCGGCGTCGATCTCGGCGACATCGGACGCGGCCAACCGGCAGGTCCAGTCGTCGCGCTGCATGACGTCGGGCACCGTCCAGGCGAAGCTGCCGCCGATCGGTCTTGTGGGCATATCCAATGTCGGGCGCTCCTCGGTTTTGGCGCTCGAGAATCGCTGATCTGGAAACATTTCAGAAATTGTTGTTTTTGATCGAAATCATTTCTGAAACTATGGGTCCCATGAACACCCCACGCCGCCATCTTCCCAGCCTGGAGCGCCTTCGGGCGCTGCGCGAAGTGGCCCGCCTGGGCGGCTTCTCCGCCGCCGCCAAGGCGCTCGGCCTCACCCAGCCGGCCATCAGCAATCACGTTCGCCTGCTCGAGCAACAGCTCGGCACCAAGCTTCTGGAACGCATCGGCAAGACCGCCCGGCCGACGCGCGAAGGCGAGACCCTCATCGCGGCGAGCGCGCGGGCCTTCGGCGAGATCGACCGGGCGTTGGACGAGATCGCCCGCGCCAACGCCGCGGTCTCGGGCCCGCTGGTGCTGGCGACGGGCGCCACGGCGACGACGCACCTGCTGCCGCCGGTCATGGCCGATCTCCGGCGGCGCCATCCCGGCATCGACCTCAGGGTGATCACCGGCAACACCCTCGACATGATCCCGGGCCTTCTCGACGGCTCGATCGATCTCGGCCTGCTGACGGCGCCGGTGCGCGACCGGCACCTCAGCTCGCGGTTCTTCTTTCGCGACCGGCTGGTGTGCATCGCGCCGCCGGCTGAGGCGCCGACCGCCAAGGCGATCCGTCCGCGCGATCTCGAAAGCCGCCAGCTCTTCCTCTACGACCGCGGCGGCTCGATCCGGCGCGCCGTCGACGCCTGGCTGGATGCCGCGGACCGCAAGCGCATCCGCGTCGCCAGTATCGGCAGCGCCGAGGCGCAGACAGCCTTCGCAGCCGCTGGGCTCGGCTGGTCGATCGTCTCGGAGGTCGCCGCGCGCGAGGCCGCCGCGGCCGGACGCATCGATCTGCGCCGGCTCGCCCCGCCGCTCAGCCGCGATCTCGTCCTTGTCTGGCGCGTCGACCGGGCGGCGCGGCCCGTCATCGCCGCCGCCCTCGATGTCTTCTCCGGCCACGCTGCGTCGCCATAGCCCCCATCTCATGTTCTTCCGGACCGCGCGCATCCTGCGCGCTCCGATGAGGGAACCCTCGACTCCGGCGCGCGTTGCGCCTTCTAAAGCAAAGGAACGCCCAATGAATCGCCCCCTCTCCTCTTCGTGTCTGCTCGCTGTCTGCGGGGTGGCCCTCGCCGCCTGCGCGCCGCAATCGGCCGACAAGAAGAAGCCGACCAACGACTATCAGGCAGCTGCCGCCAACGTGGCACCGCCGGCCAATCTCCGCTCGGTGTGCTACGACGACGCCGATCTCAGCGCCTTGCGCATGCGCATGGTCCAGCAGCAGCTCGTCGTCGGCGCCCTGCAGTGCAAGGGGCCCGACGGCAAGATCTACCTCGACGATGAGTACGCAGCATTCATCAAGAAGTTCAGCCCCGAGCTTTCGAGCAACGCCAACGAATTGAAGTCGCTGGTCCGCCGCAAGAAGGCCAACCTCGACGTCATGGTCACCGAGATCGCCAATCGCACGGCGCAGCGGCCGACCCAGGACCCGGCCTTCTGCTCGCGACACCAGCGGGCGTTCGACTGGGCATTGCTGGCCGAGGTCACGACGCTGAACCAGGTCCCTGCCCCCTACGATCTCGGGCCGGAGATGAAGATCTTTCCCTGCCCGAAGGGCTAGCTGCAAGACGATCCGACGCTAGAGCGGAATGCGATGAGGTGGAACCGCGCGCGGTTCCACCTCATCGCATTCGCGCGCACCGGGGATGCGTGTTGCAGGAGGCATGATGGGTCCAGCTGATTCCAGCTGGACCCATCATGCTCTAGTCGGCTGCGACCGGCTCGCCTTCGCGGATCCAGCTCCGCTTCTCGCCTTCGTAGATCGCCCCCGGATTGCCGCGCACGGTGGTGCGCCACATCATGCGCTGCTCGGTGTCGCCGTCGTACCAGGTCGCGGCATGGACCAGGCAGCGATTGTCCCACACCACCAGGTCGCCCACCGTCCATTCGTGGACATAGACGAACTCCGGCCGCGTGTAGTGCGCCATCAGCTCGTCGAGCAGTGCGGCGCCCGCGCCGTGCGGCCCGGGCTCCATGCCGACGAACGGGCCGTCGACCCAGTCCATCTGTCCCCATTCGCAGAGATAGAGCGCGGGCCGGCCCGTCACCGGATGGGCGCGCACGACCGGCTGCGGCTGCGAGCGCGCGGTCGGCGGCTGGTCGATGTCGGTACGGCCGGCGAGCGCGGCCTCGCGCGAGCGTGCCGTGCCCGGCTGGCAGTGCAGGCCCTGCAGGCCGTCGATCTTGGCCTTGAGGTGCGCAGGCAACGCGGCATAGGCCGCCGTGCCGTCGGCGAACAGCGTCTGGCCGCGGTCGCGCGCGACCGGAGTCACGGCATAGAATAGCGAGATGTCGGGCGGCGGCCGGCGATAGCTCTGGTCGGTGTGCCAGCCCTTGCGGTGCGGATACTGCACCGGCAGCCGGCCGTCGGCGGTCACCGGCGGATCGGGCCGCCGCGGCGGTTTGCGGTTCACCGGCGCGATGTTCGACACCAGGAAGATCTCCGGCACCGTGGTGTGCACCGAATTGCGCTGCGTGAGCGTGTAGCGATAGTCCTCGACCTCCGGGCCGAAGGCGCGGCTGAGGTCGACCAGCAGCTCCGGCTTGCCCGCGATCTCCTGCAGGCCCGGGATCAGCATCAGTCCGTTGGCATCCGCCAGCACGGCGGGCAGGCCGTCGGGCACGCCGTGCGACAGCGGCCTGGTGAGCCGGACCGTCGCGCCGAAGGACGCGCCGGGCAGCGGCTTGGTGACGTCGAAAGCAACACTCATCGGACCACCTCTCGAGGTGGTCATCCTAGCCCAGAGTCAGGCGCCTCCCCAACCAGGCAGTCGGCTGGCCTGCTTCACCCAGGCCGCAAGCCGCGCCTCGTCGATCGGGTCGTCCTCGTGGATGTCGAGGTAGCGCACGTCCTTCTGCTTGGACTCGCCGGGCGGAACAGGACGGAGCGACGCGCCGCGGAAGAAGGTCACCTTCACGTAGCGCGCGAAGCAATGGAAGCTCAGGAACCAGCCTTGGCCCTCCATGCCGTAGAACGGGGAGTTCCATTTGACCGCCTTGCGCACGCCGGGAACGGTGCGCGTGATCAGCGCGTCGAGGCGCCGCCCGACATCGCGTTTCCAGCTCGGCATGGCCGCGATGTAGGCCTGCACCGGAGCATCGCCGTCGGCCTTCGCGATCTGCGGGTTGCCGCCGCTCAGCAGCTTCGGCTTTGACTTCGCGATCTTCGATTTTGTGGACGTCTTCTTGGCCATTGCGTTCACTCGACTGATGGACGGATATGATATCAACGACAATCAACCCACGAAGGGACATCGGGATGCAGCGTACGGATTCTACGGCCATGAGTCGCCTGTCGGCCGACATCGACCTCCAGGCCGAGGGCAAGGCCACGGGTTTCGTGCGTGTGCCGCATTCGGTGCATCGCTCGGCCTATGGCTGGATCCCGATTCCCATCGTGCGAATCAAGAACGGCGACGGCCCCAACGTGCTGATGCAGGCGGGCAACCACGGCGATGAATGGGAGGGCCAGATCGGCCTTGGCAACCTGATACGCGCCCTGCAGCCGAAGGACATCAAGGGCCGGCTGGTCATCCTGCCCTCGGCCAACTTTCCGGCCGCCATGGAAGGCCGCCGCACCTCGCCGATCGACGAGGGCAACCTCAACCGCTCCTTCCCCGGCGATGCCGAGGGCACCATCACCCAGCAGATCGCCTATTTCATCGAGCACTCCCTGTTGCCGGGCTTCGACTACAGCTTCGACTTCCACTCCGGCGGCAGCTCGCTCACTTACAT
>DATGZZ010000188.1:0-3253 GCA_035296945.1 Reyranella sp. | reverse complement strand
CTCGCCGCCCAGCAGGTGCCGTTCAACGCCATCTTCCTGGTGTCGGACCCGATGCAGAAGTGGCGCCTGTTCGCCAACTTCGTGCTCTATTTCCTGCCCTTCCTGGCCGGCGCGCTCTATCTCGGCGTCGTCTTCCTGAAGGCGCAGAAGAGCTTCAACCGCGTCTACTTCGCCGATCTCGTGGGCTCGGGCCTGTGCGGTCTCTCCGTGCTGCTCGCCATGTACTACTTCCGCCCCGACGACCTGATCATGGCGCCGCTCATCTTGTGGCTGGTGGGCGGCGTGCTGTGGTTCGTGGCGCTGGGCGACCGGCGTGGCATGGGCGCCATCGTCATTGTCGCCATCCTGTCGGCGGTCGTGCACTACCTGGCGCCGTCGGTGCTCGACATCCCCAAGCTCGCCGTATCGGACTACAAGGGCGTGTCCTACGCCCGCAAGTTCCCCGACAACCAGCGCACCTACGAACGGGCCTCGCCGTTCGGCTACCTGGAGATCTATTCGAGCTCGTACCTGCATTTCGCGCCGGGCCAGTCTGACAACGCGGCGTTCAACCTGCCGACCATGCCGAAGAACGCCTATCTCGGCCTCTACATCGACTCCGAGGGACCCTCGGGCATCATCAAGGACCTGCCGGCAAGCGAGACCGGGTATTTCAAGTACCTGTCGATGTACTACCCGTACATCCTGAAGCAGAACCCCGACACCTTCGTCGTCCAGTTCGGCGGCGGCATCTCGACCGCCGTGGCGCTCAAGGCGGGCTCGGCCCATGTCACGGTGGCCGAGGGCAATCCCGCGATCCTGACGGCGTTTCGCGAGGACAAGCACCTGCGCGACTTCACCGGCGACATCCTGAACAACCCCAAGGTCACCGTCATCGACTATGACGGCCGCCTCTACGTCGCCCATACCAAGAACCGCTACGACGTCATCGACCTGTCGCTGGCCGATTCGGCCGGCCTGTCGAATCCCGGCGGCTTTTCCATCGTCGAGAAGTATTCCTATACCCGCGAGGCGATGAGCGCCTACATGCGGGCGCTGAAGCCGGGCGGCATCCTGTCGGTCACGTTGTGGAACAAGGAAGAGCCGCCCAAGTCGGTGCTGAAGCTCTACGCCACCATGGTGGCCGCGGCGCGCGATGTCGAAGGCGCCGACGTCGCCAAGGATTTCTACGTCGCCTCGTCCTATCTCTCGACGGCGACCGTGCTGTTCAAGCGCGGCGGCTTCACGGCGGAAGAGGTCGCCAAGCTCAACGCCCACACCAAGGCGATGTCGTTCGACGCGATCTACTACCCCGGCATCAAGGTCGACACGGCCGAGCTGAAGCAGATCTTGCAGGACTACCACGACCAGTTCTTCTTTGAGGGCACGCCGGCCGATCCGACAGGCCCGTCGGAGAAGGAGCCCAGCGACAAGCCGCCGCCCGGCATGACCACGACCGGGACGGAAACCAAGGCCGAGGCCAAGGAAGAGGTCGCCCCAGAGGGTCCGCGCGTGCCCGCCACCGTGCTCGGCCGGCTGGCCTGGCACTACCTGATCAACGGCGGCTGGCAGCAGGTGGCGGACGACTACGTCTTCGACACCCGCGTGCTCACCAACCACCAGCCGTACTTCGCCGCCTACATCAAGGTGAAGGACCTGTTGAAGTTCACCGACCGCCTCGAGCTGGTGCAGGACGAGTGGGGCTATCTGCTCGTGTGGGCGACGCTCGGCATCGCCACGCTCTTTGCCCTCACCCTGGTGCTGTTCCCGCTGGTCTTCGGCTGGCGCACCATCTTCAGCCGCTATCCCGGCAAGTTCGGCACGCTGATCTATTTCCTCTGCCTGGGGCTGGGCTACATCATCGTCGAGGTGGGCATGATCTCCCACTTCATCCTGGCGCTCAGCAATGCCACGGTGTCGGCCTCGGTGCTGATCACCGGCATGCTGGTCTTCTCCGGCATCGGCAGCTTCTTCTCCGAGCGCTACATCGACCGGGCGCGCAGCGTCATGCCGAAGATCTTCCTGGCGATCTTCGTCATCCTGGCGGGCTACGCCTTCACCATCGACTATGCGCTCGACTGGATCGGCACCTTGCCCTATGCGCTGCGCATCGTGCTCTGCCTGCTGCTGATTCTGCCGCCGGCCTTCCTGATGGGCTTCCCCATGCCGACGGCGATGACCACGCTGGGCCGCCTGGGCAAGGACCACATGTTCCTGTGGGCGTGGGGCATCAACGGCTGCTTCTCGGTGATCGGCGCGGCGCTGGTGCCGATCGTGGCCACCAGCTTCGGCCTGCCCGCCGTCGTGCTGGTCGGTGCCATCGCCTATCTCGTCGCCTTGCCGGCTTTCTTCTCCGTGCTGATGCCGCTGCGTTCCCAGAGTGTGGGGGCGGGGCGGCCTGCGGCCGCGTGAAGCGGCGGGCACTGCTGCTGGGGGCTCTCCTGATGCCGACCGCCGCGCATGCCCGCACGACAAAGAAGCCGGTCAAACAGGCGGTGAAGAAGGCGGCGGCGACGCCCAAGCCCTTCGGGCCGCAGCCGCTGAAAGAGGGCAAGACCCAGCTCGTCGCCTTCAACGCCTCGGCCTTTCCCTATCGCAGTGTCGATCCCGGCACCAGGAAGCCCTTCCTCGACGTGAAGGACGGCAACAAGCGTGGCCACACCAGCCTGCGCGGCGACGTCTACTGGGAGGAGCCGACCTACAGCGACCGCCGCTCGCTGCTCTACCTGCCGGCCGGCTTCGATCCGCAGCGGCCGGTGCTGATCGTGCTCTATTTCCACGGCCAGGGCGCCACGCTCGAGCGCGACGTGATGGTGCGCCAGGCCGTGCCGCGGCAGATCGCCGAGTCCGGCCAGAACGTCGCACTGGTGGCGCCGCAGCTCGCGCTCGATGCCGGCGATTCCAGCGCCGGCAATTTCTGGAAGCCCGGCCACTTCGCCGCCTATGTCGACGAGGCGGCCGAGCGGCTGATGCGGCTCTACGGCGACCGCGGCGCCGGCCGGCAGCTCAATCTCGCGCCGGTGGTGGTCGTGGCCTATAGCGGCGGCTACCTGTCCGCGGCCTACGCCCTCGACCGCGGCGGCGCGGCCCATCGCGTCAAGGGCGTGATCCTGATGGACGCGCTCTACGGCGATGAGGACAAGTACGCGGCGTGGTTGGCGGCGCGCCGGCGCCTGGCCTTCCTGCTCAGCGCCTACACCGAGTCCACCAAGGACGAGAACGCAGCCTTGCAAGGCCTGCTCGACAAGAAGCGCGTGCCCTACGCCAAGACCCT
>DATGZZ010000187.1:0-7440 GCA_035296945.1 Reyranella sp. | reverse complement strand
CCTCCGGTCATTGTTGTTGTCATCGATTCGTCGATCGACTCATCGAGCAGGAATGCCAAGACGGCATGCGCGACAGCGGCGGGATCCTGCAGGGTGGCGACGTGGCCGACGCTTGCCATTGTCGCGGTCCGCGCGTTCGCGATCTCGCGCGCCAGCGCCAACGTGTGCGCCGGTGGAATCAACCGGTCCTCGGCGCCGGCCAGGACCAGCGTCGGCGCGGCGATGGCGGCAAGGTCGCAGTCGACCGGCTGGGCCAGGATGGCGCCGCGGCGCTGCCTTTGCCCCTCGTCCCGGCTGTTGCCGGAGAAAATGCGCGCTATCTCAGGATGGGCCGCGATGTACTCTGCGGGAAAGAAGTAGCCCGCGATCTCGGCCGCCGTGCCGGGCAGGCCGGCGCGCAGGGCCGCCAGCTTGGGAAAGACCTCGGGGTTGATCGCCAGCGGCGGCGTGCCGGCGCGGAAGGTGCTGGAGAGCACCAGCCGGCCGAGGCGTTCAGGATGGCGGACGGCCAGCACCTGGGCGATGACACCACCCAGCGAGGTACCGAACACATGCGCGCGCTCAAATCCCAGCGCTTCGATCAGCGCAGCGGCGTCGGCGGCGAGCTCGCCCGGGCCGTATTGAATCGCCGGGTTGCGCGTGCCGCCCGAATCGCGCTGATCGTAGGCGATGACGGTGAAGTGCCGGGCGAGCAGCGCGCCGAAGGCATCGAACATCGAATGATCGGCCTCGGCGCCGTGGATCAGGATGACGGGCGCGCCGCTGCCCGTCTGCTCGAAGGCGATCGTCGTGCCGTTGGCGTCGATCGTGCGCATGGCCGGCCTATCAATGCAGCAGCGTGCCGATCGCGCCCGCCAGCTCGCGCGCCGGATCAGCCGGCATGTAGGGCATGCGCCAGGCCACGTGGCCGTCGGGCCGCACCAGCACCGCGCCGCGCAGGCCCATCTGGATTCCATCGGCCGGATGGGCGTTGGGCAACTGCTGCAAGCCGAGCGGCAGGCCCAGCTTCTGCGAAACGTCGCGGCCGGCTTCCAGCCAGTCACCGCCCGCCGGCCCCGCGACGACGGTAAATTCCTGGTCGAACCAGTCGAGCGTCGAGCGCTTGCGCGCCATGTCGAGCCACAGATGCGGGAAGCGCCCGCCCGGCCGGTCGGAGGGCGTGTAGACGCGCGTGAGATGTCCGCCTTTGGGCGTGCCGTCCGGGATCACCGCACCCTCTTCGTAGGTGAAGCCCAGCGCCTGGCCGATGCTGTGCAGGTGGTTGTCGAGATCGTTGATCCAGAAGCGAATGTGGTCGTCGTTGCCCGAGCGGATCGCCTGATCCATGTGCAGGAAGCGGGTGCGGTTGCCGAAGCTGAAGTCGGCGTTGGACTGCGCCACCGGGCGGCGTTCGACGTCGTAGCTGTCGAGCAGCTTGTCTGAGGCCCAGCCACGCAACACGTAGACCATCTTCCAGGCGAGGTTGTGGGCATCCTGCACGCCCGAGTTCAGGCCGAAGCCGCCGGTCGGCGGGAAGCGGTGTGCAGCGTCGCCGACCAGGAAGACGCGGCGGTGCCGGAAGTTGGCCGCCACCTGCTTGCTCATGCGCCAGACAGAGCGATTGAGCAGGGTGACTTCGAGGTCGGGCACGCCGACGTGGGCGCGGATGATCTCGATCATCTCGACGTCGGTCCAGGGACGCGGCCGCTCATCCTTCTGCTCGCCGATCTGGATGATGCTGAGCCAGCGGTCGCGGCCGTTGGTGTTCAAAATGCCGGCGCGTGGCACGCCGGGTACCTTCGAGTAGACCTGATAGCCGGCTGCTTCGCGCGCCAGCGGGAAGCGCGAGAGATCGGCGCGCCAGTATTCGTTCAACAGCACCGCGAGCGTCGCCGGGCCTACCATGTCGATGCCGGCGGCGCGCCGGGTCTGGCTGCCCGCGCCATCGCAGGCCAGGAGGTAGCGCGCCTGCCAGTGCTCGCTCTGTCCCGTCGCGACGTCGCGGATCTCGCAGACGACCCCGTCGTCAACCTCCTCGAAACCCACGAACTCGGTGGAGAAGCGCACCTGCACCAAGTTGGAATGCTCGATGACGCGATGGATCTCCTCCTCGACGGCGTCCTGCGCCACCAGGCACTTCCAGGCCGGCGTCTGGCCGAGATTGGGTTCGGGTCGCGAGCGGCCGATCTCCCGGCCGGCGATGCTCTCGACCTGAACGAACATGTCGGAATTGTCCTGCAAGCCGCGGTCGCGGACGGCCTGCTCGATGCCCCATTGGCGGAAGATCTCCATCGTGCGCACCCAGCAGCCGCGCGACTTGGGATGATCGGTCGTCGTCGGACTCTTCTCGACGATCACCGCATCGATGCCGAAACGGTCGAGCAGCAGGCCCATCGCCAGCCCGACGGGGCCACCGCCGACGATGAAGACCGAGGTTCGGCGTGATGCGTCGCGTGAGGCATCTGGGGCATCGCCCATGTTGCTTCCTCCAGTTCGTTGAATGGAGTTTGCGCGCCGGCCGGTATCTCACAAGAATATGTTTGATATAATTTCCATCTCATCCCGAGATGGAGAGCGCCAATGGATCTGCGTCAGCTTCGCTATTTTGTGGCCGTCGCCGAGCGCGGCGGGTTCGGCGCCGCGGCGAGCACGCTCAACGTGGCGCAATCAGCGCTCAGCCGGCACATCAAGCTTCTGGAGCACGAGCTGGGCGGCGCGTTGCTCGAGCGTGGCGCGCGCGGTGTCGCGGTGACGGAGGCAGGCAAGGTCCTGTTGGCGCGCGGCCGCTGGCTTTTGGGGGCGATCGACGACATCAAGGCAGAGGTCCTGACCGAGAATCGCGAGCCCGGCGGCACGGTGCGATTGGGCGCGCCCTCCAGCCTCGCCGACAACTTCTATGCGCCGCTGGCGCGGCTGTTCGCCCAGCGATTCCCGCGCGTGCGCCTCGAATTGAGCGACGGTCTGACGGAGGAGATGACCGACCGGCTGCTGCGCGGCGAGCTCGACCTCGCCATCGTCACCGCCCCGCAAGCCAATGATCATCTCGACTACGAGACCCTGGTGGTCGAGCAAGTCTTTCTGATCGGCCCCCCTCGCGATCCGCTGCTCGCCCGCGGCTCGCTCACCCGCACAGACTTCAAGCGGCTACCGGCGGCGGTGCTGCCGCTTAGTCGCAGCGTCTTTCCGCCGGGCGTGCCCTCCTCACTCCGGGTCGAGAGCATGACCCCGCTCAAGCAGATGGTGGCCGATGGCCTCGGCTACGGCCTGTTGCCCTTCTCCGGCATCCACCAGGAAGTCGCCAGCGGCACCCTGTCGGCCGCGCGACTGCCGTGGCTGAACGCCGACCGTGTGCTCGCCCTGCCGCGCGGCCGTCCCACGAGCCGTGCCACGCGCGAGACGGTGGCGGCGCTGAAGGAGGTCTGCTGCGATCTCATCGAAGAGGGCAAGATCCTGACAGTCGGACGGCGATCATCCTGAGCACGGGATGTCTAGGCCGCGTACTTGCTGGCACTGAGCGAGGTCCACAGGGCGTCGGGCCCGGCCTTGGCGTAGGCCGCGCCGATCTTGTCGCCCCAGAAGGTCTCGCTGCCGAAATCGCGGCGCCATACCCAGAGGCGGCGCGTGTAGTGATGCAGGATGTGCTCGTGGGTGAAGCCCATGGCGCCCATCGACTGGTGTGAGATGGCAGCGATTCGTTGGGCGAAATCGGAGGCTTGGCTCTTGGCTGCGGCGATGGAGAAGCGCCCCCCGTCGACCAGCCCGCCTTCGTCGGCATCGCGCGCCGCGGCTTCGGCTGAGGCGATGGTGGCCGCGACATAGCTCGCAAGCTCGGCCAGCATGTGCTGGATGGCCTGGAAGGTCGAGATCGAACGGCCGAACTGCACGCGCTGCTTGGAATATTCGACGGCGGTGGCCAGCACCTTGTCAGCAGCGCCGGCCATCTGCATGGCGCGCATCACCGCCGCCAGCTCGAAAGCACGATCGGCGCTGACCGCCGAGGCGCCGCTGAACTCGGCCGCGGCATTGTCGAACGTCACGGTGCCGTAGGGCTCGCCGGCATGACTCGGCTGGCCGTCGACCTTGGCGTTGGCTGCCGCGACGACAGCCAGCGTGTTGCCGACGACGGTGACGAAGCGGTCGGCCACCAAGGCGAAAGGCACGCGCTCGACCTTGCCGCTGACCCTTCCGCCGTTCAGCGCCAGGTTGCCCAAGGCCAGTGTTGCAGGTCCGGGCTTGGGCTCGCTGCCGGCCGCGGCAATCAGCAGATTGGCAAGCGCGGTCTCGGCGAGCGGCACGGGCACGGCATGCGATCCCGCGAGGCGCAGCAGCGCCAGCATGTCGGCCAGCGTGCCGCCGACGCCGTTCTTGTCCTCAGGGACAGCGATCAACGGCAGCCCCATCTCCTCGATCTCCTTCCAGAGATCGGCGGGCCACACGCCCTTCTCCACCTCGTTGACCACGGCGCGGCCGCAGCGCTCGGTGAAGAAGCGATCGGCGGTCTCGAGCAGCATGTCGCGGGTTTCGCGGTCCATAAAGAGTCTCCTTCAATAGCCACCTCCCCTGCGCGGATGCCGCGCAGGGGAGGTGCCCGCGTCTTCGCGGGCGGAGGGGTCATGAGTCACAACAAGGATCAAATCGCGCTCACGACCCCTCCGTCGCCGTATGACGGCGACACCTCCCCTTCGCGGACTCCGCGAAGGGGAGGACACTGAGGAGCGCGAAGCGCGCGATGACATCATCGCAGTCCCAGCCCGCGCGCGACGATGCCGCGCAGAACCTGGGTCGTGCCGCCCTGGATGGTGTAGCTGGGCGCCATCATGGTGGCGTACTGCGCGACGTCGAGGAAATCGGCCAGGTCCTCCTCGGTCGTGGCGTCCGACTCGGCGATGGCACGGGCGATCTCGGGCAGATCCTGCTGGTAGATCGTGCCGAGGTCCTTCACCAGCGCCGCCTCGATCGCCGGCGACTGGCCGCCTTGCATCATGCCGGCAACGGCGACCGACATCTGGCGCAGCGTCCACAGGCGGGCGATCAGGCGACCCAGGATCGACGAGGCGCGCTTGGCCGGCTGGCGGCCGAGCACGCGCACCAGTTCGCGCAGGATGTAGAAGTTCTGCATGAAGCGCTCGGGGCCGGAGCGTTCGAAGGCGAGCTCGCTCGTGACCTGCAGCCAGCCGTCGCCCTCGTTGCCGATAAGGCAGCTCTCGGGGATGAAGGCGTCGTTGAAGGTGACCTCGTTCCAGTCGTGGCGCCCGGCGAGGTTGATGATCGGCCGGATGGTGACGCCCGGCGTCTTGAGATCGACCAGGAGCTGGCTCAGCCCCTTGTGGCGATCGCCATGCTGGCCCGAGGTGCGGACCAACGCGATGCAGTAGTTGTTGCGATGCGCCCCCGAGGTCCAGACTTTGGTGCCGTTGACGCGGAAGCCGCCCGGCACCGGCTCGGCGCGCGTGCGCACCGAGGCGAGGTCGGAGCCCGAATCGGGCTCGCTCATGCCGATCGAGAAGTAGCATTCACCGGCGGTGATCCTGGGCAGGATCGCCTGGCGCTGCTCCTCGCTGCCGAAGCGCAGCAGCAGCGGGCCCGACTGGCGGTCGGCCACCCAGTGCGCGCCGGCGGGCGCGCTGTTGCCCAGAAGCTCCTCGGTGATGACGTAGCGGTCCAGGAAGCTGCGCTCGCTGCCGCCGTATTGCTTGGGCCAGGTGATGCCGATCCAGCCCTTCTTGCCCAAGGCCTTGCTGAACTCCGGTGAGAAGGTGTTCCAGCTCGCGAAGCGGTCCTCCGTCTTCACCTTGGGCAGCGCCTCCTTGAGGAAGCTGCGGACCTCGCCCCGCAGCGCCTCGGCCTCTGCGGGCAGATGGAACGGCGGGAATTCGAGCTTGGGAATGGACATCTTCATCTCGATGGTTGGATGCTTCCTCTCTGTCGGCTAATCCTAGGCCAAGCAACCGGGGAGTTTCGAGGGACGAATGCCGCGACGGCCACCGCGCCTGCCGCCACTCCTGGCGGAATTCGACGACGAGGAACGCGAGGCCGTGCTGGCCGCCAACCGCGCCTTCTACCGCGCCTTCGCCGAGCGCGACGTCGCCGGCATGGACCAGATCTGGGCGCAAACCGGCGCCATGGTCTGCCTGCATCCCGGCCAGGCGCCATTGCAGGGCCGCGCCGAGATCATGGCAAGCTGGCGTGGCATCCTGCGCCATCCCGAATCGCCCAAGGTGCGCTGCGTCGGCGAATGGGTGATCGGCAGGCCGGGCCTCGCCGTGGTCGTCTGCCGCGAGATCCTGCCCGAGGGCCAGCTCATGGCGACCAACACCTTCGCCCGCCAGAGCGACGGCTGGCGGATGATCGGCCACCACTCCGGCCCGGTGCCGCCGATCGAAACGGGACAGACGAAGGCGGCGACGGCATCAACCGCCGTGCCGCGCGATCGCCGCAAGCTGCATTAGGGAAGGAACACGACCGAGGGCTCGACCTCGATCAGGAACTGCTCGTCGGCGAGACCGGTGACACCGATCCAGGTCGAGCACGGCGGATTGTCGCCGAACTTCGCCCGCAGCGCGGCGCTGATCGCCTTGCCCTCCCCCAGGTGGCTTTGCTTGATGTAGAGGCTAAGCGCGCCCACCTGATCGAGTGAGGCGCCGACTGAGGCCAGCGCGGCTGCGAGGTTATCGAGGCTCTTCTCGAGCTGGCGGCCGATATCGCCAGATCCGAAGATCTTCTGATCGGCGTCCCAGGCGACCTGACCCGACACGTACACGGCGCGGCCGAACGGTGTCGGCACGACAGTCACTTGTGCAAAGCCGTATTGCCGACTGTCGAACAGCCCGGAGGGAACGACCAGGGATCGACTTTTCATCTCGGCTACCGTGGAACCGGGCCATCGACGCGCAGCATCGAGCGAAGCCGATCGTAGGGAATTTCGACGGTGTATGGGCCGCCTTCATACTGATTGAAGGAAAGCTCCAGCCGATCCTCGAGGAAGACGTAGCGGTGCGGTTGCTTGAGGATGTCAGCCAGGTTGGGCGTGTTGATGTCGGCGCTGGCAATGCGCGTGAGCTCCCTAAGCCAATTCGACGTCGGCAGGAACACGCCTTCCGGTCCGACTGCCTTGCCGGTGCGCAGGTCGACCAGCATGCCGGCCACGCCGACGATGCCATGCGCGCCGCCTTCGTAGGCGCCGTAGCTGATCTTGACGGAGACGGCGTTGGGACCCGGTTTGTAGAGCGTAAAGGCCTGCTCGTAGCGCCAGGCCGGGCCGCCGTAGTTGCCGCCGTCATTGTCGGCATCCGGGCCGGGCACGACGCGGTCGGCTGCCTCGCTGGTCGTCGACACAAGCTGGCGGTTCACGGCGCTGAAGTCGGCCGTGCCGGCGTCAAACTGCGGATAGCTGGCGTCGATGATGTAAGGGATGCCGCGCACCTTGCCGGTCTTCACGATCGCCTGTTCGCTGATGAAGGG
>DATGZZ010000186.1:0-8337 GCA_035296945.1 Reyranella sp. | reverse complement strand
TACCTGCTGGACGGCGACAATGTCCGCCACGGCCTCAACCGCGACCTGGGTTTCACCGATGCCGACCGGGTCGAGAACGTGCGGCGCGTGATCGAGACCGCCCGCCTGATGGCCGACGCCGGCCTGATCGTGCTGGTATCGTTCATCTCGCCGTTCCGCGCCGAGCGGCGGCTGGCGCGCGAGCGGCTGGCGGATGATGCGTTCCTGGAGATCTTCGTCGACACGCCGCTCGCCGAATGCGAGCGCCGCGACCCCAAGGGCCTCTACCACAAGGCCCGCGTCGGCGAACTCAGGAATTTCACCGGCATCGACTCGGCCTACGAGCCGCCCGAGGCGGCCGACCTGCATCTGCGCACGCTGGAGACGACGGTCGACGACGGGGTCGATCGCATCATCGAGGCGCTGCAGCGGCGCGGCGTGTTCGACTGAACCACAGCCAGCGGCCGCCACGGATCAGAAGCGCTCGTGGGTGCTTGCCAAGACGCCCGTTCGGTCCCACATCTGGGTCGATGTCCGCCCGTCAGTTCAGCCTCAGCCCGCATCGCAGCGTGATCGCCATCGGCGGTCCCGATCGCGTCGAATTCCTGCAGGGCCTGATCTCCAACGACACCACCAAGGTGGCGCCGGGGCGCGCCATCTGGGCGGCGCTGCTGACGCCGCAGGGCCGTTTCCTGAACGACATGTTCGTGGTCGACGCCGGCGCCGACACCCTGCTGCTCGAGACCGAGCGCGAGCGCGCCGCGGCGCTGGCCAAGAAGTTCTCGCTCTACAAGCTGCGCTCGAAGGTGACCGTCGAGGATCGCGGCGGGACGCTCGAAGTCGCCGTGGGCTATGGCCCCGACGCCGCGACGATGCTGCCGATCGACGGGGCCATCGCCTTCGTTGATCCGCGGCTTCCCGAGCTCGGCATCCGCGTGATCGCGCCTACGGGCACGGCGGCAACGCTGCTACAGGCGCGCGGCTTTTCGGCGGCGCCCTTGCAGTCCTACGACGAGCTGCGCGTCGGTCTGGGCGTGCCCGACGGCAGCCGCGACCTCGTGGTCGACAAGGCACTGCTGCTGGAGAACGGCTTCGACGAGTTGAACGGCGTCGACTGGCAGAAGGGCTGCTACATGGGCCAGGAGCTGACGGCCCGCACCAAGTACCGCGCGCTGATCAGGAAGCGCCTGTTCCCGGTGAAGGTGGAAGGCGCCCTGCCCGAGCCCGGTGCGCCGGTGCATCTCGGCGATCAGGAAGTCGGCGAGCTGCGCTCCGGCGTCGGCGATCGAGCGCTCGCCATGCTGAAGGTCGACGCTGCGCGCAGCGGTCAGACGCTTTCGGCGGGCGATACGCGCCTGGTTCCTGAAATTCCCGGGTGGATGCGGCTGCCCGAGACTACCGATCCTTAGCTGGCGACCCCTAGCCCTGCCGGTCCGCGGGGCTTAAGGTCTGCGGCTTCCAGTGTGGAGGCCGCGCCCGTGAAGCTCATCAATCCCAATCCGTTCACCACCCGGCCCGAGATCGTCGGCACGTTCGGTGTGGTCGCGTCGACGCACTGGATCGCCACCGCGGTCGGCATGGGCATCCTGGAGCGCGGCGGCAACGCCTTCGACGCCGCCGTCGCCACGGCCTTCACCCTGCAGGTGGTGGAGCCGCATCTCAACGGGCCGGGCGGCGACGTGCCGCTGATCTTCCACGCGGTGAAGAAGGGCAAGACCGAGGTGATGTGCGGCCAGGGCGTGATGCCCGCCACGGCGACCATCGCCCACTTCAAGGGGCTGGGCCTCGATCTCATTCCCGGCACCGGGCTGTTGCCCGCCGCCGTGCCCGGCACGTTCGACGCCTATATGCTGATGCTGCGCGACTACGGCACGATGACGCTCAGCGACGTGCTGACGCCGGCCATCGGCTACTTCCTCAACGGCCATCCGATGGTCGAGCGCGCCTCGGCCACCATCGCCACCGTGAAGGACAATTTCCGCGACAACTGGCCGACCTCAGCCGCTGTCTACCTGCCGGGCAACAAGGTGCCGAAGCCCGCCGAGCTGTTCCGCAACCGGGCCGTGGGCAACACCTATCTGCGTATCATCAAGGAAGCCGAGGCCGGCGGCGGCAGCCGCGAGGCGGTGATCGAGCGAGCGCGCAAGGCGTGGAGCCAGGGCTTCGTCGCCGAGGCGATCGACCGCTTCTACACCAACGAAGAGCTGCTGGATGTCTCGGGCCAGCGCAACAAGGGACTGCTGCGCGGCGAGGACATGGCCAAGTGGCAGGCCACCGTCGAAGAGCCGCTCACCTACGACTACGGCCGCTACACGGTGTGCAAGGCAGGCCCGTGGGCGCAGAGCCCGGTCACCTTGCAGAAGCTCGCTCTCCTGAAAGGCTTCAACCTCGATGGCGCCGATCCGACCTCGCCTGACTTCATCCACACCCTCGTCGAGGCGAGCAAGCTCGCCTTCGCCGACCGCGAGGCCTTCTACGGCGATCCCAAGTTCGTCGACGTGCCGATGCAAACCCTGCTGTCCGACGCCTACAACGCCGACCGGCGCAAGCTGATCGACCCGGCGAAGGCCTCGTTCGACCAGCGGCCGGGCAAGGTCGAGGGCTATGGCGGCGTGGTCCAGCTGCGCAAGGCGGACGGCTCGCGTGCCGCCGTGGCGGCGAGCGGCGCCGGCGAGCCCACCGTCGGCCGCATGGGCCAGATGAGCGGCGACACGGTGCATTTCGACATCGTCGACAAGGACGGCAACATGGTCTCGGCCACGCCATCGGGCGGCTGGCTGCACGGCTCGCCGGTCGTGCCCGAGCTCGGCTTCCCGATCGGCACGCGCGGCCAGATCATGTGGCTCGAGGAAGGCCAGCCCTCCTCGCTGGCGCCGGGCAAGCGGCCGCGCACCACGCTGACGCCGACCTTGGCCCACCGCGACGGCGAGCCGTACATGGTCTGGGGGTCGCCGGGCGGCGATCAGCAGGAGCAGTGGATCACCCAGATGTTCCTGCGCCACGTCCATTGCGGCATGAACCTGCAGGAGGCGATCGACGCGCCGGCCTGGCACAGCGAGCACTTCCCCTCCTCCTTCTGGCCGCGCACCGCCCGGCCGGGCGTGCTGGTGCTGGAAGGCCGCATTCCTGCGGAAACGGTCCAGGAATTGCGTAAGCGCGGCCATGAGGTCGAGATGAACGACGACTGGTCGGAAGGCCGGCTGACGGCGGCCAGCCGCCAGGATCCCTGGCGCAAGGCCGCCGCCAACCCGCGCGGCATGCAGGGCTACGCGGCAGGGCGGTGATCGTGATGGTGTTCTCATCGCTGGGGGCGCGCCACTCCAGTGGCGCGATCTTCGGCTGCGTCAACGATGACGCGCGACTGGAGTCGCGCGCCCCCAGCGCATGACCTGGTCGATCATCTTTCACGAAAAAGACAGCGGCCGCATCGCCATCGCTGTCGCCACCAAGTTCTTCGCCGTCGGCGCGCGCGTGCCCAATATCGAGCCGATGAAGGGCGCGGTCTGCACCCAGGCACTCATGAACCCCCTCTACGGCCCGCACGGGCTGCGCCTGATCCGCGAGGGCGTGACTGCCGCCGACGTGGTGCGCATCCTCGTCACGCCCGACGCCGGCCGCGAGCATCGCCAGCTCCATGTCATGGGCGCCGACGGCAAGTTCGCCGCCCACACCGGCGCCGAGTGCGTGCCGTGGTGCGGCCACTGGATCGGCGAGGACATGTCGGTTGCGGGCAACATGCTGGCCGGCCCGCAGGTCGTCTCCGAGACCGTGCGCTTCTTCCGCGAGAACGCCTCGATGCCCCTGCCGCGCCGCCTGATCGGCGCCATGAAGGCCGGCGAAAAGGTCGGCGGCGACAAGCGCGGCAAGCAGTCGGCCGCGCTGGTGATCTACGGCAACCAGGAATATTCCGAGCTCGACCTGCGCGTCGACGATCATGTCGAGCCGCTGCTCGAGCTGGCGCGGCTCGAATCGGTGAGCCGCGAGCGCTGGACGCATTTCCGCGCCTTCGTGCCGACGCGCGAGAATCCGGCCGGCATCTTCGATCGCGCCGCGATCGACGCCGGCATCGAAAGGAGCCTGGCGGCGGAGCGTCAATGAGCGTTCTGCTCGAACTGCGCCAGCTTGCCGTTTCCTTCGCCACCGACGACGGCACGGTGCGCGCCGTCGACGGCATCGACCTGTCGCTGGAGCGCGGTCGCACCCTGGGACTGGTCGGCGAATCGGGCTGCGGCAAGAGCGTGACGTCACTTGCTGTCATGGGCCTGCTGCCGCCGGAGAACTCCACGGTGAAGGGCGAGGTCCGCTTCGAGGGCCGCGATCTTCTGACCCTCGACGCCGACACCATCCGCGACATGCGCGGCGCGCGCCTGGCCATGATCTTCCAGGAGCCGATGACCTCGCTCAATCCCGCCTACACGGTCGGCGACCAGATCGTCGAGGCGATCCAGCGCCACCAGGGTCTTTCAGCGGCCGATGCCCGGGCGCGCGCCATCGAAATGCTGCGCACCGTGCGCATCCCCTCACCCGAGAAGCGCGTCGACGACTATCCGCACAAGCTCTCGGGCGGCATGCGCCAGCGCGCCATGATCGCCATGGCGTTGGCCTGCGGGCCGGAGCTTTTGATCGCAGACGAGCCGACCACGGCGCTCGACGTCACCATCCAGGCGCAGATCCTCGACCTGATGCGTGGACTGCGCCGCGACACCGGCACGGCCATCATCCTGATCACCCACGATCTCGGCGTGGTGGCCGAGATGGCCGACGATGTCGCCGTCATGTACGCCGGCCAGATCGTCGAGCGCGCCGCCGTCCGCGACCTCTTCGCGCGGCCCGAGCATCCTTACACGGTGGGCCTTCTCGGTTCGATCCCGCGCCTCGACGAGAAGCGCGAGCGCCTGCCCTCGATCGAGGGTCGCGTGCCCGACATGAGCCGGCCGCCCGACGGCTGCCGCTTCGCCGCGCGCTGCCCCTTCGTCGAGCCCGCCTGCCGCACCGAGACGCCGCCGCTGGTCGAGGTGGCACCCGGCCATCTGACGCGCTGCCGCCGCGCGCCGCTGGCGCAGGTGATCCAATGAGCCCGCTCCTGGAAGTCGCCGGCCTCGCCAAGCACTTTCCCGTGCGGCGTGGGGCCTTCGGCCTGGTGTCGGGCCATGTCCGCGCCGTCGACGGCGTCGACTTCCAGCTCGACGCGGGCGAGACGCTGGCCATCGTGGGCGAATCGGGCTGTGGCAAGTCGACGGTCGGCCGCCTGGTGCTGCGCCTGATCGAGCCCTCGGCCGGCCAGGTGCGCTTCGAGGGCGAGGACCTGCTGGCGCTCTCCGACAACGAGATGCGCGGGCGCCGCCAGCGCATGCAGGTGATCTTCCAGGACCCCTACGCCTCGCTCAATCCGCGGATGACGGTGGGCGCCATGCTGGGCGAGCCGCTGATGCTGCATGGCCTCGCCAAGAGCGAAGCGGCGCGCAAGGCCCGCGTCGGCGAGCTACTGGAACTGGTCGGACTGCGCGCCGAGCACGCCCGCCGCTATCCGCACGAGTTCTCCGGCGGCCAGCGCCAGCGGCTGGCGATCGCCCGTGCGCTCGCCGTCGAGCCCAAGCTGATCGTGGCTGACGAGCCGGTGTCCGCGCTCGACGTGTCGATCCAGGCGCAGGTCATCAACCTGATGCGCTCCCTGCAGCAGCGTTTCGGGCTCGCCTACATCTTCATCAGCCACGATCTCGCGGTTGTGAAACACATCGCCGATCGCATCGCCGTAATGTACCTCGGCAAGATCGTGGAGACGGCGACGACCGACGAGCTCTTCCGCAACCCGCGCCATCCCTACACGCGCGCCCTGCTGGCCGCCGTGCCGCTGCCCGACCCGACGGCGGCGCGCGAGCGGGCGCTGCTCGAGGGCGACATCCCGAGCGCCATGAACCCGCCAGCGGGCTGCCGCTTCCACACGCGCTGCACCTTCGCCCGCGACGCCTGCCGGCGCGATGAGCCACTGCTCGCCGACGACGGCCGCGGCCACGCCACGGCCTGCCCCTACTGGCCCGAATTTCCACCGCCCGCCGTCCTCGCCGAGGCGGCCGGCCAAGACGCCGATCGAAGGCGGCTCGCCCGCCTGCAGGCGGCCTTCGTCACCGATCAAAGGGAGGCTTCATGAAAAACACGCTCAAGCGTATTGCGTTTTCGCTGGCCTTCGCCGCCATCGCAAGCGGCGGCGCCATGGCCCAGAGCCATCTGCGCATCGGGCTCGCCGAGGATCCCGACGTGCTCGATCCGTCGCTGGCGCGCACCTATGTCGGCCGCATCGTCTTCTCGTCGATCTGCGACAAGCTGTTCGACATCGACGAGAAGCTGAACGTGGTGCCGCAGCTCGCCACCAGCCACGAGACCTCGGCCGACGGCCTCACTGTCACCATCAAGCTGCGCCCGGGCGTGAAGTTCCATGACGGCGAGGTCTTCGACGCCGCGGCCGCCAAATACAGCCTCGAGCGCCACCTCAACATGAAGGGCTCGTTCCGCAAGCCCGAGATCGGCTCGATCGATGCGATCGAGGTCGTCGATCCCTCGACCATCCAGCTGAAGCTCAAGGTGCCGTTCTCGCCCTTGCTTGCCCAGCTCACCGACCGCGCCGGTATGATGATCTCGCCCAAGGCGGCCGAAGCCGCCGGCGACAAGTTCGGCCTGAAACCGGTCTGCGCCGGCCCCTACAAGTTCGTCGAGCGCGTCCAGCAGGACCGCATCGTGGTCGAGAAGTTCGCCGACTACTGGAACAAGGACCGGGTTTTCATCGACAAGATCACCTATCTGCCGATCGTCGATTCGACGGTGCGGCTGGCCAACCTGCGTTCGGGCGGGCTCGACATGATCGAGCGTCTGCTCGCGACCGACATCAAGACGGTGCGCGAGAACCCCAAGCTCAAGCTGATCAGCGCCGTCGAGCTCGGCTACCAGGGCATCACCATCAACCTGTCGAACAGCCCCAAGGCCGCCTCGCCGCTCGCCAAGGACGCGCGCGTGCGCCAGGCCTTCGAGCTCTCGATCGACCGCGACGCACTGAACCAGGTCGTGTTCAACGGCGAGTTCGTGCCGGGCAACCAGTGGATCAACCCGACCAACCCCTACTATCAGCAGTCGCTGCCCATCCCGAAGCGCGATGTCGCCAAGGCCAAGGCGCTGCTCAAGGAGGCAGGCGTCACGGGCAAGATCGCGCTCGACTTCATGGTGCCCAACAATCCCGAGACACGGCAGGTCGCCGAGGTGCTGCAGTCGATGATGGCCGAGACCGGCTTCGACCTGAAAATCAGGGTCACCGAGTTCGCGACCTCGCTGAAGGCGGCCGAGGACGGCAACTACGAGCTGTTCCTGATCGGCTGGTCGGGCCGCAGCGACCCCGACGGCAACTCCTTCTCCTTCCATACCTGCGGCTCGCCGCAGAACAACTCGGGCTACTGCGACAAGGACGTCGACGAGTGGCACAAGCAGGCGCGCATCAAGAGCGATCCCGCCGAGCGCAAGAAGATCTACGAGAACATCGCCAAGCGCTACCTGGCCGACGGCTCGATCAAGTACCTCTACCATCGCCGCGTCCTGGTCGCGCTGACCGACAAGGTCGACGGTTATACGCAGATGCCCGACGGCCTGATCCGCGTCGTCGGCGTCAAGCTGAAGTAAGACACTGACAAAGACATGGAAGCCTAGGCACCGATGCTCTCCTTCCTCACCCAACGCCTGCTGCAGATCATCCCGACGCTAATCCTGGTGTCGATGCTGATCTTCGGCCTGCAGCAGCTGCTGCCGGGCGACCCGGCGCTGATCATGGCGGGCGAGGAGCGCGATCCCGCGGTGCTGGAGGAGATCCGCCAGCAATATCGGCTGAACGAGCCGATCCCCATCCAGTACTTCTACTGGATCAAGGGCGTGCTGTCGGGAAACCTGGGCGAATCGATGCGGCTCAAGGCCTCGGTCGGCTCGCTGGTCAGCGAGAAGCTGCCGGTCACCCTGCAGCTCGCCGCCATGGCGATCGTGGTGGCGCTGGGCATCGGCATACCGGCGGGCATCATCTCGGCGGTCAAGAAGGACACCGCCTGGGACTACGGCGCCAACATCTTCGCGCTGTGGGGCATCAGCACGCCCAACTTCTGGCTGGGCATCCTGATGATCTTCCTGTTCTCGGTGACGCTCGGCTGGCTGCCCGCCTCGGGTTATGTGCGGTTGGGCGAGGACTGGCGCGCCAGCCTCGCCACCACGGTGATGCCGGCCTTCGTGCTGGGCAACGCCATCGCCGCCGTCCTGATGCGCCACACGCGCAGCGCCATGCTGCAGGCGATGGGCGCCGACTATGTACGGACCGCCCGCGCCAAGGGCCTC
>DATGZZ010000185.1:0-2216 GCA_035296945.1 Reyranella sp. | reverse complement strand
CGAGCAGCGTGTCGGCGAACTCGACCATGCGGGTGTTGGGCCAGCCGTGCTTGCGCATGTCCAGAAGCTTCAGGAAGGCTGCCTCCTCCTGGCCAGGTGCGTGCTGGCACATCAGGATGGCGGCAGCCGCGGTTGAGCGCGAGATGCCGGCATGACAATGAACCAGCACGTGGCTGTCGGGCAGGGCGTGCACGCGCTCGCCGAATTCCAGCACCTTCGCGATATGGGCGGGGGTGCAGGCCTCGAAGCCGGGATACTCGGCCACGACGTCGTCGAAGCGGATCAGCTCGTGCTCGATCGCGGAATAGTGGTCGAGGGCGGGCGGGCGCGGCTCGTGGGTGTCGATGATCGACAGGACGTGGCTGACGCCGACCGAGCAATGCAGCGACAGCTCGGGGATGCCGCAGATCGTGACTTTGTGGGAGGGCAGGGGCATGTCGGATTTCTCTATAGCAGGCTTCTCGCCATTTGCAGGCCGGCAACGAACAGGCCGATCAGGAAGATCCGCCGGAACGTCTCGGCCGAGACCGCATGGCGGGCCTTCTGGCCCAGCCACACGCCGGCGAAGGTCGGCGCGATGGCCGCGGCGCCGCCCAGAAGGTTGGCCGCGGTGAAGGCGCCCTGGATCGCGAGGGCGGCGGTGAGCGCGCCCATGATGAAGATGAACATGATGCCCAGCGCCTGCACGAGATCGTGCCGGTCGATGTCGAGCGACTGCATGTAGGGCAGGAACGGCACGGCGGCGACGCCGGTGATGCCGGCCGCCGCGCCGCTGGCCGCACCGATCAGCGGATTGGCCCAGCGCTCGGTGGCGCGCGATACCGACGGCCGCCACGCGGTCAACGCGAGACCGGAATAGATCACCAGGATGACACCGACCCAGGCCACGGCCTTCGGTGAGCCGAGCTGGCCGAACGCCAGGGCGACGAACATCAGCGCCACCACCGAGGTCGCCGCCATGGTGCGAAAGCGCACCAGCAGCCGCACGAAGCCGCCGCCATAGACCGCCTGCCAGATGTTGGACGCCATGCTCGGCACGACCATCATGGCGATGGCGCTCTCGAGCGGCACGGCGAAGCTCATGATGGCGAGAGCGACCGGCGGCAGGCCCATGCCGATCGCGCCCTTGGCCACGCCGGCGACGAGGAAAGCGAGTGCCGTCACCAGCACCTGGGTGAGCGTCATTGCCCGAGCACGCCGTTCGCCAGCCGGTCGAAGGCCTCCCAGAACAGGGCGCGCAGATCGTCGGTCTCCATCATCACCTCGTGCTTGGCGCCGGCGATGGTGAAGTGGTCCCCGTGTTTCAGTCGGGCAACCACCGCATCGTGAGTCCCCGATTCGATCAGCGGATCTTGCCCGGCACTGATCAGCACCAGCGGCAGGTCGATGCGCTCGAGGTAGCCCGGCGCCACGGCTGCGGTCATGGAACGGACGGCCTGGCGGCCCCAGCCCAGGGTCGGGCCGCCCAGGGCGAGCCGGGGATCGGCTTGGAACCACTGGTCGGTGAAGCGGTAGCGGCGCTCGTCGTGGGTGACGAAATTGGCGTTGAACTCGCGGGCGAGCAGGACGAACGGGCCGGTGCCGAACAGGTAACGCTCCTCGATCGTCGGGATCTCGGGCATCAGCATCAGCACCGAGCGCAGCATCGCCTCGCGCTTCAGCGCCGTCATGGGCGAGCACAGCACGCCGGCCGCCAGCGGACCCGATCCGTTCTCGGCCAGCAGGCGCATCATGATGTGCGCCCCCATGGAATGGCAGAGCGCCAGGATCGGCCGGGGTGCCGCTGGCGCCACCACCTTGTCCAGGAATAGCTGCAGGTCGGCCATGTAGGTTGAAAAATTGTCAATGTGGCCCTTGCCGCGATCGGCCAGCGGGCGGTCCGACAGGCCCTGGCCGCGCCAGTCGAGGGCGTAGACGCCATAGCCGCGGCCTAAAAGCTCGCCCACGACTTCGGTGGCGTACTTTTCGATGAATTCGCCCCGGCCGGTCAGCAGGACGACGCTGCCCTGGCTGGGCTTGGTTGCCGGGACGTTCCAGCAGGCATAGCGCAGCCGGGCGCCATCAGCCTGAAGGAAGCCGTAACGGTCGGCCGGCACGTAAGGTCCGCCCAAGTCGGCCGGAACGGCGGCCGGCGCGGCTGTCGGGTCGTTGTCAATCACACGCGGCGTTTTGGCGAAGCCGGGCCTGAGAAGCCAGCAGAGATTTGGGCATTTTGG
>DATGZZ010000184.1:0-8283 GCA_035296945.1 Reyranella sp. | reverse complement strand
GAGACGATCGCCTGCTAGCACCTCGCCCGCCCACTCGGCACGGCTCATCTCGTCGAGCACGCCCAGCAACGGCGCGCGTCCACGGTCGGTGGCATAAAGCACCGCCGCCGTGCCCTGCCCGGCCACGGCGACGTCGCCCGCCTCCAGAAACTTCCCGAGGCCTTGCCCCGCCAGCCAGGCGTCGAGATCGACACTGGCGCCGATCGTCTCCTGGCCGTGATCGGAGCCGACCAGCAGCAGGATCTCCTCGCCCTCGCCGCGCAGCCGCTCCACGGTGCGATGGACTTCGGCCACGCAGCGATCGGCCTGGCGCAGCACGTCGGCATGCGCGGGCGAACCCAGCGGCACCTCATGCAGCGTGTGATCGGGATCGCAGATCCAGATGAAAGCCACCGCCGGCTTGGCGTCTAAAAGCACCTCGGCGCAGAAGCGCTGGGTCATCGCCCAGTCGCCGGCGGAATCATGGGTGACGTCCAGGGCGCCGATGCACTTGCCGCCCGGCGCGAACGAGCCCGAGCGGTGATGGATGTGGCCGAAGTGCTCGGGATCGAGAAAGTAGGCCGCCCCCGGCGAGACGTTCGAGAAGGCGATGAAGCCGCCCGCCTTGGCGACGCGCTCGGCGATCGAGGGCACCAGCAGCGTGCCGCCAGTGGCGCGGCGCATGTGGGTGCGGAAATCGGGCGCGCCGACGTCGCGCACGACGATCCTGCCCTCCTCCATGAGACCCATGCGGTTGCCGTGCAGGCCGTGGCGCGCCGGCAGGCAGCCGGTCGCGATCGAAGCAGCCGACACGCGCGTGACCGAAGGGAACACCGCATTGTGCTCGCCGCACCACAGGCTGGCGCCGCGCAGCCCGGCGAGGAACGGCGTCGTCTCCGGCCGTACCCAGTCGCGGCCCAGACCATCGCAACACAAAAACACCGCCCGTCGAGACCCTGCCATGCACCGCCCCTCTTGCACTTGCCGGCCGATGGTAGTCGACTTCGCTCAATAACTCAGGAGGAAACGATGCAGTTCGGTTACTTCACGATGCCGTCGCATCCACCCGAGAGGCCGCTCAAGGACGGGCACGAGTGGGACCTGCAGGTCATCCGCTGGCTCGACGAGCTGGGCTTCGCCGAATGCTGGATCGGCGAGCACCACACCGCCCCCTGGGAACCGCATCCCTCCCCCGATCTGCTGGTGGCGCAGGGCCTGATGCAGACCAAGAACATCCGGCTCGGCCCCGGCGGCTTCCTGCTGCCCTATCACCACCCCGCCGAGCTCGCCAACCGCGTCGCCATGCTCGACCACATCTCGGGCGGCCGGCTCAATTTCGGCGTGGCGGCGTCGGGCCTGCCCAGCGACTGGGCGATGTTCAACGTCGACGGCATGACGGGCGTCAATCGCGACATGACGCGCGAGGCGCTGGAGATCATCCTGAAGCTGTGGAGCTCGCCCGAGCCGTTCGACTACAAGGGCAAGTTCTGGCACGTCACCAAGCCCGACACGATGTTCCAGTTCCTCAAGCCGCACATCAAGCCGCTGCAGAGCCCGCATCCGCCGATCGGCGTCGCCGGCCTCTCCAAGGGCTCCGACACGCTGAAGCTCGCCGGTGAAAAGGGATTTTTGCCGATGAGCCTCAACCTCAGCCCGGCCTATGTCGGCAGCCATTGGGAGGCCGTCGAGATCGGCGCCGCCAAGGCCGGCCGCACGCCCGACCGCGGCGAATGGCGCATGGTGCGCGAGGTATTCGTGGCCGACAGCGACGAGGAAGCGTTCAAGCTCTCGGCCGGCTCCTACATGGGCCGCATGATGCGCGAGTACTTCCTGCCCCTGCTCGGCCAGTTCGGCTTCCTGGACTATCTGAAGCACGATCCGGGCGTGGCCGATTCCGACGTCACGCCGGACTACTGCGCCAGGCACAACTGGATCATCGGCTCGCCCAGGACCGTCATCGAGAAGATCGAGAAGATCTACGACGAGGTCGGCGGGTTCGGCCAGTTGCTGGTGTTCGGATTCGACTATGCCGACAACCCCAAGGCATGGCACCATTCACTCGAGCTGTTATCGAAAGAGGTGATGCCCAAGGTGCAGCATCTCAAGCCAAGCAAGGCCAAGTTGGCGGCCGAATAGGCTTGGCGCCGGCGCAGCCGTTCAACCTCCCGCCTCCGCGTTGGGTTCCTTCAACGCGGCAATGGGCGGGCTTTGTCCGTGCCGGCGCGGTGGATGGATGACGCAACCGGCAACGGACATCGAGGGACTGCTGTCACTCACAGGTCTGTGGTGTACAAACTGTTCCGTGTCGTAGATGCCGGCTGTTGCCACCCCCGGGAGCGAACATGAACGATCAGGCTTCACCTACTGCTACTGCCAACGTATCGAGCGTTTCGGCAGCACCTGCCCAACAGTCCTCGGGACTGGTCGATCGAATTCTGAGCCGTTTCACCCAGTCTCAAACTCCTTTCGAAATCGTCTTTCCGGACGGCCGTCGCAAGAGCTTCGGTGACGGCCCGCCGAGTTTCACCCTGACCCTGCGCAACCGCCAGGCCCTGCGGGCATTCGCCAGCATGGACGAAGGGCGGGTCGGCGACGCCTATGTCGCGGGGCACGTCGATATCGAAGGCGACATGCTGCGGCCCTTCGAGGTCCGCCGGTCGATGGGGGATCGGCATTATGCCGTCACCCTGTGGCGTTTCCTGCAGCCGCTGCTGTTCGGCCAGGTGCGGACCAATCGGAAGGCGATATCGGATCACTACGACATCGATTCGCAGTTCTTTCTGAGCTTCCTCGACCGCGACCATCCGATGTACACGCAAGGCATCTACAGCGGACCCGAAGACACGCTGAGCGCCGCCACCCTCAGGAAGTTCGACTATTGCTACGAGAAGCTCGGCCTGAAGCCCGGCGACCGTATCCTCGAGATCGGTCCAGGCTGGGGCGCGTGGTTCACCTATGCCTCGCAGCGCGGGGTCAAGTGCACCGGCCTCACCATCTCCAAGGAATCGAAGGCGTATCTCGAGCGCCGCGCGGCCGAGCTGGGACAGGACTGGTCGATCATCGACTGCGACTTCCTGGCTTACGAGACCACGGAAAAATACGACGCCATCGTGATCATGGGCGTGATCGAGCACCTGCCCAACTACGGCGCCGTTCTTCGCAAGTTCGCGTCGCTGGTGAAGCCGGGCGGTCGGATCTTCCTCGATGGCAGCGCCTGCACGAAGAAATACGAGCTGTCGACTTTCATGGTCAAATACATCTACGGCGGGAACCATTCCTTCCTGGTCCTGCACGACTTTCTCGAACAAATGGCCCGCACGCGTCTGCGCGTGCGCGAAATGCACGACGATCGTTTCAGCTACTTCCTCACCTTCCAGCAGTGGGCGAAAAATTTCGATCAGAACCGCCAGGAAGTGATCGCCCGCTTCGGCGAATTCAACTATCGGCGTTTTCGGCTCTACCTATGGGGCGCCGCGTACGAGTTCCTGAGCGGCAGTCTCGACTGCTACCGCATGATCATCGAATCCCCGGTCTTTCCGGGCGAAGATGGCTGAGTGATGCGGCGTCTCAGATGCCCAGAAACAGCCAGTCGATGGCGTCGACAATCCGATCGCGAAAAGGCGCGAGATCCGCGACCGTCTTCCTGAGTTCGGAAGCGGGCACGTTCGTCATCCATGGCATCAGGACAATAAACTCCTTGCCCGCGAACTGCACAATTGGTGTCAACCGTCCCGGCAATGGCGCCACTTGCGATCTGGGAGCGAGGAACGCGACGATCCGCTCACGACCCTGTACGGAAACGTCGCTCTGCAAGACGACGACATAGGGGAATGCGCGACGAGCGCGAACGAGCGGGTTCGCAAAAACCTCAAGCTGCGTCATCGCGTTCCGCGAGATACTCGCGCAACATCTCCGCCGGTGAGCCGTGCTTCTCGATGTAGGCGTTGCAGGCAGCTAGATCCTGATTGATCTCGGCGCGCAACCTTTCCGAAAGGCGTGCCTTCAACGCTTGCGCCAATGCCTCTTCCGCCACCTGAGAGGCATTGATGCCCTCGGCCTTCGCCTTGGCATACAGGTCGGAATTCAAAGTGAGGCTGACGGTTTTCTTCTTTGCACTGTGGTCAAATATTGGCTTCCGCATTTTGGGCCGCCTATGTCGGGGACATGGGTCTTTAGCATGTGTCCTGCCCACTGTCCGGTCAAGTGTGGGGGGCGGGTGGCTTGCAAAACGAAATCGCGACGTGCGGAAAGTCACCTCCGCTACAGCGGCCCGCTGCTAGGACCTCGGGAGTAGCCACAACCTGTGATCCGACATGCCCGCCAGCCTCCGCACCCTGATCGAACGCGCCGATCGCTTCGTACGCTCCATCGAGAACGCAAGGCGCGAGCCCGATCGCTGGGAGGGCCTGTGCACGCGCCAGGCGTTGGCCGACCTCGCGGCTGGACGGACCGAACAGGCCGAAGCCCGTCTGGCCCTGGCCAAGACGCCGCCGGTCGTGCGTGTCAGCCCCGATCCACCGCACGTGCCAGTCGATTGCCACCAGCCAACCGCCGCCGAACTGCGCCAAGAGCTCGACCGGATCAGAGCGCAGGCTCCTGCCAGCTGATTCCCAAGGATGCCTCCAGGCGACGACGCTTCGCGTCACCCCGCCTCCGCGGCAGTCAGGATTGTCGCGTCGACAGGATCGCCGCGGCGGCAAAACCGGCCGCAGCGAGCAGCATGATGGCGGCGAGGCCCCACAGCACCGGCGTGTAGCCGCCGAAGGCGGCCCAGGCGAGCGAGGCGATCACCGGGCCCGCGGCGCGCATGAGGTTGGTCGGCATGGTGAGCGCGCCGGAGACGACGCCGTAGCCTTCGGGGCCGATGAACTCCGGCACCGCCATGCCGCGCAGGATGGTGATCAAGCCGTTGGCGACGCCGTAGATGATGGCGAACAGGATCAGGCCATAGACGTCGCTGATGCCGACGGCGAGCATCGCCATGGCGATGGGAAAGGCGAAGTAGATGCCGGCGCCGAGCTGGATGGTCGTGATGTGGCGCTGGCCGACCATCAGCAGCACGCGGCCCACCACCTGCATGGGGCCGATCAGGGCGATGATGGCCATCACCACGCCGATCGGCACGCCGCGATCGTCGAGCAACGGGATCAGATGGAAGCTCATCGCCGAGAAAGCGAGCCCGTAGCCCGCGAAGGCCACCACCAGTCCCCAGAAGGCCGGCACGCGAATCGCCGCCGCAAGCGGGCTTTTCTTCGCCGTGCCGTCGGCCGACGGCTTGGCCTCGCCGATCGGCACCGCCTTCTCCTGCGGGCCGGGAATGAACAGCCAGTGGATCAAGGCCACGAGCACGTTGATGGCGGCCAACACCTCCAGGCTCGGCCGCCAGCCGATGCGCTCGATCAAGAACTGCGTGAAGGGAATGCCGAAGGTGCTGGCGAGGCCGCCGAGGAACGTCATCAGCAGGATCGCCTGCTTGTAGCGCGGCCCGTAGACCCGGGTGATGACGGCGAAGGCCGGCTCATAGAGCACCACGGCCTGGCTGGCGCCGAGTCCGATCCACAGGGCGTAGAACAGCGGCAGCGAATCAATTCGCGACCACACCAGCATGAGCGCAGCAGCCAGCAGCGAGCCGCCGGTCATCAGCATGCGGCCATGCCCGCGATCGATCCAGGCGCCGACGGGGATCGAGCACAGTCCCGCCACCATCAGGCCGGCGGACAGTGCGCCGAACATGCCGCTGCGCGACCAGCCCAGCTCCTGCGTCATCGGCACGACGAACAAGGGGAAGGTGTAATAGACCAGGCCCCAGGAGATGAGCTGGCCCAGCGAGAGCATCCACAGGATGGTCGACGGGCGCTTTCGCCACGCCTTCTCCGTGCCGCCCTTGGCCATAATACGCCGCCCTCGTGGTCCTACCGGAGCGCGGACCAGGCACGGTGTCATCCCGAGCGAAGCGAGGGACCTTTCTGCTGCCTAAAGGTCCCTCGCTTCGCTCGGGATGACAGTCGTCGCGCAGCCCGCGCTCCGGCAAGAGGGTAGCGTTGCGTCGCCACGGAGGATAGCCGCATGAACGAGACCAAGCGCGTCAATCTCGCGCTGCAAGGCGGCGGCTCGCACGGCGCCTTCACCTGGGGCGTCCTCGATGCACTGCTCGAGGACGAGCGGCTGATGGTCGAGGCGGTGAGCGGCACCAGCGCCGGCGCCATGAACGCCGCCATCCTGCTGCAGGGCTGGACCGTCGGCGGCCGGGCCGGCGCGCGCACCGCCTTGCGCGCCTTCTGGAGCGAGCTCGGCACGATGTCGATCGCGAGCCCCATCCAGCGCACGCCGCTCGATCGCCTGCAGGGCAACTGGAACCTCGACGATTCGCCGGGCGCGCTGTGGGCTGACCTGATCCAGCGCACGCTGACGCCCTGGCAGCGCAACCCGCTGAAGTTCGATCCGCTGCGCGAGCTTTTACGCCGGCATTTCGACGAGAAGGCGGTGCGCGCGTGCCGCGAGATCAAGGCGTTCATCGCCGCGACCAACGTGCAGACGGGCAAGGCGCGCCTGTTCACGCGGGAGGAGCTGTCGATCGACGCCCTGCTCGCCTCGGCCTGCCTGCCCAACGTGCACGACGCGGTGGTGATCGAGGGCGTGCCCTACTGGGACGGCGGCTTTCGCGGCAATCCGCCGATCTGGCCGTTCATCTACGAAAGCGACAGCCGCGACGTCGTGATCGTCGAGGTCGACCCGCCCGCGCGCCAAGGCGTGCCGCGCTCCAACGCCGAAATCGCCGACCGGCTGAACGAGATCACCTTCGGCGGCGCGCTGATGTCGGAGATGCGCGCCATCGCCTTCGTCCAGGACCTCATAGACCAGGGCGCCGTCACCGGCGAGTTCAGCCAGCGCCTGAAGCGGCTGTTCATCCATTCGATCGCCGATCCCGTGTCGCTGGCGCCGCTCGGCTCGGTCAGCAAGTTCAACATCGAGCCGGCCTTCCTCGAATACCTGTTCGGGTTGGGTCGCCAGGCCGCAACCTCATGGCTGGACAAGACGTTCGATGCGGTCGGTGTGGAAAGCAGCATCGACATTCGCGCGCGATTTCTGTGAAGTGGCGACATGCGTATCGGCATCGATCTCGGGGGCACGAAAATCGAGGGCATCGTTCTCGACGACAGCGGCAAGGAACGCGTCCGCGTGCGGGTGGCGACGCCGCAGGGCAGCTACCAAGCGACCGTCGACGGCGTGGCCGCCGTGGTGCGCGAGCTCGAGGCCAAGGTGGGCGCGCGCTGCCGCGTCGGCGTCGGCCATCCCGGCGCCATCTCGCCCGCCACCGGCCTGATCAAGAATGCCAACTCCACGCAATTGAACGGCCATCCGCTCGATCGCGACCTCAAGCGCACGCTGGAGCGCGACGAGGTGCGGCTGTCGAACGACGCCAACTGCTTTGCCGTCTCCGAGGCGGCCGACGGCGCGGGCCGCGGCTGGCCGGTCGTGTTCGGCGTCATCCTGGGCACCGGCGTGGGCGGCGGCATCGTGATCGAGGGCAAGCCGCTGGTCGGCAGCCAGGCGATCGGCGGCGAATGGGGGCACAACGCCCTGCCCTTGCCGCGCGACGACGAGCGGCCCGGTCCGCAGTGTTATTGCGGCCGCAGCGGCTGCGTCGAGGCATGGCTGAGCGGGCCTGCGTTCCAGCGCCAGTTCCTCGAGAAGACAGAACGCAAGCTGCGCGCCACCGAAATCGCCGAGGCGGCCGCCTCGGGCGATCGCGAAGCGGCCGAGAGCCTGGAACTCTACTGCGACCGGCTGGCGCGGGCGTTGGCCAACGTCGTCAACCTGATCGATCCGCACGTCATCGTGCTGGGCGGCGGCCTGTCGAAGATGGGCGCGCTCTATCGGCGGGTGCCCGAGCTGTGGCGCAACTACATCTTCTCCGAGCCCGACCGTATCGTCACGAAGCTGCAGCCACCCCTGCACGGCGATTCGAGCGGCGTGCGCGGTGCTGCGTGGCTGTGGCCGGCTTAGCGAAAGGTCCCTCGCTGCGCTCGGATGACAGCATTTTCGTCATCGACGCACCCTGTCATCCCGAGCGCAGCGAGGGACCTTTAAGGCGACAATGAAGATTAGCGAAACGGCGGCTCGTCGAAGCTGCGGAGCTTGCGTGAGTGGAGCGAGTGGAGTTCGCTGCGCAAGAGGTCGATGGTCTCCAGACCGATATGCAGGTGCTCGCCGACGGCGCGCTGGTAGAAGCGCGTGGCCGCGCCCGGCAGCTTGATCTCGCCGTGCAACGGCTTGTCGGAGATGCAGAGCAGCACGCCGTAA
>DATGZZ010000183.1:0-5178 GCA_035296945.1 Reyranella sp. | reverse complement strand
TGCCACTGTCGGAGCGCATCCATCGCCAGCGCGTGAGCGCTGACCGCTTCGTCGTCGCCGCCCGCAAGGCCCATCCGCGGGTGCGGCCGGGCTTCACCCTGGCGACCTACCTCGCCGAGAAGCATGTCATGGTGACGTCGCGGCGCCGCGGCCCGGGCGCGGAGGACATCGAGCTCGGCCAGCACGGCCAGCGCCGCCATGTCAGCCTGCGCTGCCGCAACTACCTCGCGGCCTTCCGCGTGGTGGCGGAAAGCGATCTCGTCCTCACCATGCCGGCGCGCTATGCCCCGCTGCTGGCGGCGGGATCGGCGGCGGTGCGGGCATTGGCCATGCCGCTTCGCATGCCGACGCTCGATCTCTTCCTCTACTGGCACGACCGCGTCCACGACGATCCAGCCAATCGCTGGCTTCGCTTGCAGCTCGTCGAGGCGTTGGGCAAGACTGCACCGCGTTAGGAAATGCCGGAGGTTGCCGCGTGTCATTCGATGTCAGGCCGACTGTCACGGAGCCCGACGACGATCCCTATCTCTGGCTGGAAGACATCGAGGGCGAGCGCGCGCTTGCCTGGGTCGCGGCCGAGAACGATCGCACGCTGAAGACTTTCGGCGGCGCGCAGTTCGCCGCCGACCGCGACACGCTGGCGGCGATCCTGGACCGGCCCGACAAGCTCCCCCTGGTCGTGCGGCGCGGACCGTGGCTCTACAATTTCTGGCTCGACACCAAGAACCCGCGCGGACTGTGGCGGCGCACCACGCTCGCGAGCTTCCGCCTCGACCAGCCGGCGTGGGAGATCCTGCTCGATGTCGACGCCCTGGCCGCGGCCGAAGGCGAGGACTGGATCTGGGGCGGTGCGGCGACGCGGCCCGGCACGCACGACCGCGCGATCCTGCGTCTCTCGCGCGGCGGCAGCGACGCCGTGGTGTTGCGCGAGTTCGATCTCGGGAGCCGGACTTTCGTGAAGGACGGCTTCGTGCTCGCGGAAGCCAAGGGCTGGGTGAGCTGGCTCGATCCCGACACGCTGCTGCTCAGCAGCGCCTGGGGCGGCGACGTCACGACATCGGGCTATGCGCGCACGGTGCGCCTGTGGCGGCGCGGCAGCGATGTGGCGCAGGCGCCGGTCCTCTTCGAGGTGCCGCGCGAAAGCATGTCGGCCGGCGCGAGCGTCGACCTCGAGCACACTTCTAAGCTGGTCTGGTACGTCGAGCATGCCGGCTTTTTCGACGTCAATCTCTGGATGGCGGACGGCGAGGGCGGCACCCGCGTCAAGCTCGACCTGCCGACCGACGTCGAGATGCTCGCCCACCACAATTGGATGGCGATCAAGCCGCGCAAGGCCTGGACGGTGGCCGGCAAGACCTGGCCCGCCGACACCTTGCTCGGCATCCGGCTCGACACCTTCATGGCGGGCGGCCGCGATTTCACCGTGCTCTTCGACCCGGCAAAGCGACGGACGCTGCAGGGTTTCTTCTGGAGCGCCGGGCGACTCGTGCTGTCGATCCTCGACAACCTACAGCCGGTGTTCGAGGTCCTGACACCATCAGACAATGGCTGGTCGCGACAAGGCCTGACCGGCCTGCCGGCGATCGGCGTGGTCGACATGTCGCCGCTGGATGTCGAAGCGTCGGAAAGCAACGGCGATCTGGTCGCCATCGTGCAGGATCCGCTGACGCCGCATTCCCTCATGCTGCTCACGGAGGGCAGGGGTCCGGTCCTGCTCAAGCGATCGTCGCCGGCATTCTCGCCGGAAGGCCTGGTGGTGACGCACCACGAAGCGATCTCGATCGATGGCGAGCGCATCCCCTATACCCAGACCGGTCCGGCCGGCGAGACCGGCGATGCGCCCGTTCATCTCACCGGCTATGGCGGCTTCCGGCTGCCGAGCATGCCTTACTACAACGCGAGCATCGGCAAGATGTGGCTGGAGCGGGGCGGCACCAGCGTCATCGCCAACATCCGGGGCGGCGGCGAATTCGGCACGCCGTGGCACGAGGCCGGCCGCGGCGCCGGGAAGCGGCTGGCGCACGACGACTTTGCCGCGGTGGCGGCTGACCTGGTGCACCGCGGCGTGACGCGGCCCGGCCGCATCGCTGCCGAGGGCGGATCGAACGGCGGCATCCTGATCACCAACATGCTGACGCGCTATCCCGAGCGCTTCGGCGCCCTGTTCTGCACCATCCCGCTGATCGACATGCGGCGCTATTCCAAGCTTCTGGCGGGCGCGAGCTGGATCGCCGAGTACGGCGACCCCGACAAGCCGGAGGAGTGGGCGTGGCTGAAGAGCTACTCGGCCTATCACCAGGCCGTGCCCGGCCAGGCCTACCCGCCGATCCTGATCGCCACGACGCGCCGCGACGATCGCGTGCATCCGGGGCACGCCCGCAAGATGACGGCCAAGCTCTGCGCCATGGGCTACGACCAGGTCTATTTCTACGAGCCCGCGGCGGGCGGCCACGGCTACGGCAAGGACAACAAGGAGCGCGCCGCCTTCTCGGCGCTCGGTTACACGTTCCTCAAGCAGAAGATCGGCTGGTCGCGCCGAGCCGCTTGGCCAGCATGATGTCCGGCCGGCCGGCACCGTTCACGTCGGGCAGCAGCCCGACGATCTCGTAACCGTGCTGTCGGTAGAAGGTGAGGGCGTGGCCACGCACCGTCGCCTCCGTCGCCGCGATGTGACCCACAACGTTGGGCCAGAGGTCGCGGCCGAACAGGCTCGTGCCGCCGTAGTCGTCGTCGCTGCCGAGAAAGAGCGTCAGCACGCCCTCGTGGCGGGCGCGCGCCTCGAGTGCCGCCAGCAGCGCCGAGCCGATGCCACGACGCTGACGGTCCGGTGCCACGACCAAAGGATGAATCTCCCAGCCGTGACTATAAGTCCGGATCGCACCGATCCAGCCGATCAGCCGCTCGCCCTCCAGGGCGGCATGGCCCAGCCAGTCGCGGTCGGCGCAGCGCAGTGCCACTTCGGCTTCGGCCTCGCCGGGCGCGTTGTAGGCTGAAGGCAGATGGGCCAACGCCTCGCGCAGGATCCTGGCCGCGTCGGCGTGCCGGGCCGGAGCGAGGGCGCCAAAGTCGACGATCTCCATTCAGTTCCGCGCGCCTGCCAAGGTGACGGTCGCGGCCCCGCCGCCGCTCAGCAGTCCACCGCCCACCTTGCTGACCACGCCGATGGCGCGCGGATTGGCGACGAAGCCGCGAGCGCGGGCGGCGACCAGTGCGTAGCCGAAGGCGTTGGCGAAGGCCAGCACCAGGAACGTCGTCTCGAACACCACCATCTGGGTGAGGAAGTCGGCCTTGGGATCGAGGAAGGCCGGCAGGAAGGCGACGAAGAAGGTGATGCTCTTGGGATTGAGTGCCGTCACCAGCCAGGCGTGGCCCAGCATCTTGGCGGCCGACACCGCGTCGGTGCGAGGTGCGGCGTCCAGGGTCCCGCCGGCGCGCCACAGCCTGATGCCGAGATAGACGAGGTAGGCGGCACCCATCCACTTCAGGATCGTGAACAGCGTGGCGGAGGTCGCGAGCAGGGCGCCCAGCCCCAGCATGGACAGCGTCACGGCGGTGAAGTCGCCCAGCGCCACGCCCACCGTCATGGGCAGCACGGTGCGCCAGCCTTGGCCCTGGGCATAGGAGACGACCAGCAGCACGGTCGGCCCCGGGATGATCAGCAGCACCGCCGAGGCGGCAGTGAAGGCCGCCCAGCTTTCGAATGTCATGCAATCCTCCGGTTACGCCGGAGGATCAAGCCACAGGCTTTCGCGACGGTCAGCCGGCTTTTGCCGTCTTGCCCCCGTCGATCACGATCTGCGCACCCGTCATGAAGGGATGGTCGTCGGACGCGAGCGTCAGGGCGAGGGAAGCGACTTCCTCGGCGGTGGCCAGGCGTCCCAGTCCGGGCACGTTGTTCTTGACCCACTGGTTCAGGCCGACCCGCCACACCGCGTCGGGCACGTTCTCCATGCCGGCGGCCCGACGCAGGAAGGGCGTGTCGGTCGTGCCGGGGACGAGGGTGTTCACGCGGATGCCCTGCTGGGCGTAGTCGAGCGCCGCACCCTGGACCAGGCCGACCAGCGCCCGCTTGCTCGCGGTATATGCCGAGCGCTTGGCCTGGGTGGAGATCGCGTTGGACGAGGCGGTGACAACGATCGTGCCGCCTCCGGCCTTCAGCATGTGCGGGATCTCGTACTTCATGGCGAGGAAGACGCCGCGCAGGTTAGTGTTGTTGACGCGGTCCCATTCCTCGGCGCTGTACTCGTGCAGCGGCTTCTCGATGGTGATGCCGGCATTGTTGAAGGCCACGTCCAGGCGGCCGTAGATGCCGACCGTGGCGTCGATGAAGGCGCGGACCTCGTCTTCGACCAGAACGTCGGTCTTCACATAGAGCGCCTCGCCGCCGGCTGCCTTGATCTCCCGCTCAACGTCCTGACCCAGCGCGGTCCGACGGCCGCAGAACGCCACCTTGCCGCCTTCGGCGGCGAAGGCAAGGGCAGCGGCCCGGCCGATGCCGGACGTGGCGCCGGTGATGGCGACCACCTTGCCGTCGAAGCGCCGCCGTCCGGGCGGCGGCGGTATCGGCGGTGATTTGGGCGGCAGGGCGAGGGCGACGCCGGCGGCCAGCCCGGTGATGAGGCCGGCTGCGGCGCCAAGTGTGGTCGACCCCAGGATGCGGCGACGATTGGGCGGGGTGGAGGTGTCGGGTGACATGGCAAGCTCCAATCTTGTCGATGGAAAGATGAAGTACCGTCTAATCTTTACAATGACAAGTCTCGGCTTGGTCGCTTGACTCCCGGAATGGTGCGTGAGGGGATGGCCCATGGCGCGGGCAAAGACGGCAAAACCCTACCATCACGGCGAATTGCGTGAGGCGCTGGTCAGCGCCGGCCGCAAGCTGCTGGAAGAAAAGGGCGTGCGCGGCTTCACCCTGCGCGAATGCGCGCGCCGTGCGTCTGTCTCCCACGCAGCACCGGCCCACCACTTCGCTTCGATCGACGACCTCTTGGCCGAGATCGCGACCCGCGGCTACCACGAACTCACGGCAGCAATGTCGGCCGAGGCGCGCCGCTCAGGCGCCGACGCCGCGGCGCGGCTGGTTGGCCAGGGCGTGGGCTACATGGCTTTTGCCGCCGCCAATCCGGTGCTGTTTCAGCTCATGTTCAGCCGCGAGGCCAACCGCTTCGAGGCGTCGGA
>DATGZZ010000182.1:0-5787 GCA_035296945.1 Reyranella sp. | reverse complement strand
CCGGCCTACCGGCGCGCCGAGCTCGAGTACGCCATGAACAAGGTCGAGTGCAAGGCGCTGATCCTGGCGCCGGCATTGAAGACCTCGAACTACCTCGAGATCGCCTCGGACCTGGTGAAGGCGGGCAAGCTGCCGCATCTCAAGCACGTCGTGCGGCTGGGCCCCGAGAAGACTCCGGGCATGCTGAACTTCGACGACGTCGCCCATGCCGGCGGCAATGCCGAGAAGATGAAACTGGCCGAGCTTGGCGCGAAGCTGCAGTTCGACGACGCAATCAACATCCAGTTCACCTCGGGGACGACCGGCCACCCGAAGGGCGCCACGCTCAGCCATCACAACATCCTGAACAACGGCTACTTCGTGGGCGAGGGGCTGAAGCTCACGCCTGCCGATCGGCTGTGCATTCCCGTGCCGCTCTATCACTGCTTCGGCATGGTGATGGGCAACCTCGGCTGCCTGACGCACGGCTCGACCATGGTCTATCCCGCCGAGGCGTTCGATCCATTGGCGACCCTGCAGGCCGTTTCCGAGGAGCGCTGCACGGCGCTCTATGGCGTGCCGACGATGTTCATCGCCCAGCTCGACCATCCCGAGTTCGCCAAGTTCGACCTCAAGAGCCTGCGCACCGGCATCATGGCGGGCTCGCCGTGCCCCATCGAGGTGATGAAGAAGGTGCAGAGCCACATGAACATGAGCGAGGTCACCATCGCCTACGGCATGACCGAGACCTCGCCCGTGTCCACGCAATGCGCCACCGACGATCCGGTCGAGCGGCGCGTCTCGACCGTGGGCCAGGTGCTGCCGCACATCGAGATCAAGATCGTCGATGCCGAGGGCAAGGCCGTGCCGCGCGGCGAGACCGGCGAGTTCTGCACCCGCGGATACTCGGTGATGAAGGGCTACTGGAACGACGCCGACAAGACCGCCGAGGCGATCGACGAGGCGGGCTGGATGCACACCGGCGACCTCGCGACCATGGACGAGCAGGGTTACGTCAACATCGTCGGCCGGCTGAAGGACATGGTGATCAGGGGCGGCGAGAACGTCTATCCCCGCGAGATCGAGGAGTTTTTGTACCGCCACCCGAAGATCCAGGACGTCCAGGTGATCGGCGTGCCCGATCCGCGCTACGGCGAGGAGATCTGCGCCTGGATCAAGCTGCACGACGGCAAGACGGCGACCGCCGAGGAGATCCGCGAGTTCTGCAAGGGCGAGATCGCCCACTACAAGATCCCGCGCTACATCGAGTTCGTGCCCGAATTCCCGATGACCATCACCGGCAAGATCCAGAAGTTCGTCATGCGCGAGCAGACGATCAAGAAGCTGGGACTGAAGGCGGAGAAGACAGCGTAGGTTCTCGCCGGACCGCGGGCTTCCAGGCCCGCTCATGATCATGATCTTCCGGACCGCGCGCGTCTCGCGCGCTCATGGATCATGAGGCGCGCGGGACGCGCGCGGACCGGAAGATGAAAACGCATGAGTGGGCCTGGAGGCCCTATCGCGCATGTGAATGCGCGTAGGTCCGGCAAGACGATGCAACAAGCGGCCACGCCGGAGCGTTGAGGGGGATATCGCAGGAGCTCCTCATGAAGGCGCTTTCAGTCTCTGCAGCACTTGTAATGGCGGCGGGCACGGCGCTCGCGCAGACCGATCAAAGACCGGCGGCCGATCCGCTTGCCGTCAAGCCCATCACCTCGGAAGCGAGCACGACCGACACCGACATGATCCGCTCGAAGATCGAGCGGATGGGCTATACCGACGTGACCGGCCTGTCGCGCGACAGCCTCGGCGTGTGGCGGGCGAAGGCCAAGCGCGGCACCGAAACCGTCAACGTCACAGTCGACAAGGGCGGCCGCATCAAGACTGAACCGCCTTAGGATCAGTCAGCAGCCGCCCGCTCATCCATCGATCGAATTGCTCAGCCATCCAGGGAAAGCGACGGCAGCGTCAGGCGTCGCGTAGCTCCAGCCGACGCTCTATGCGGACCAGCCGCTCGGTCAGACCGTCGGTGGCGAGCTGCTGCTGGGCGTCGGCCGACGCCAGATTGCCGAGATGCTGGATGATCGACGCCTGACCGCTCTCAAGATTCGCCAGGCGCCGCTTGACCTCTCCAAGCGACCCCTGGACATCCGAGATATCGGCGCGAATGGCGCGTAGCTGCGTCAGCACCAGATTTTCGGGACTATCGACCATGCGATTCTTCTAGCATGAAAAGGATCGCGTCGGAAGCAACTGTCGCGTGTATTCATGTCTAGTGATCAACCACCCCAACAGCGTGCCGCTAGTCAGCCGCCGCCCGCTGCTCCACCGCCGCCGTCGCCGGCCGGTTGGCCTTGAGGAACGTCCGGATGTGGCGCACCGCGAGCGGGATCTTTTCTGGCGTGTCCTTCCAGGGATACATGCTGACCTGCGAATTCGGCGCCAGCATCGCCACCTCCATCGCCACCGCATACGGATGCGGCGGGATGTCGTCGGGCAGCACCAGGATCGGGATCTGGCAGTTGCGCACGAAATCGCGGCTCACGGTGAACACGAAGTCGGGGTTCGCGCGGTACATCTTGGCGAGGAACTGGCTCACCTGTTCGATGGTGATGTCGGGCCGGCGCGCGACCAGGGCGGGGCCCCAGTTGTTCATGTTGTTCTGGTAGAACTGGTCGGGCAGCTCCGGGCGATGGCCGCTGGGCTGGGTCAGCACGGCGGCGACCACGCGGTTGGGCGCGCGCTTGATCAGGTTCCAGATGAACGGCTGGCCGATGCAGTAGCCCAGCACCATGAACTTATCGATGCCGAGGTGATCCATCAGGCCGATATGGTCGTCGGTATGGGAATCCCACGGCCGGTCGATCTCGAGCGGGCCCGACGACTGGCCGGCATTGGCGTTGCGCAGGTCGGCGGCGATGCAGCGGAAGCCGTCCTTGGCGAACTCCTTCATGGCATTGAAGGGATGGCTGGTGTCGAGCCCGGCGATCGTCGAGTTGAGCCCGCCGCCCGGGATCACCAGCAGCGGATAGCCTGAGCCCATCTCTTCGTAATGGATGCGGACTTTGCCTCTTTCATAGGTCGGCATGGCGCTTCCTCCTTACGGGCCGCTTCAGCCTACGAGCATCACATCCTGCTCGTCCAGTCGTCATCCTGAAGCGGCGTGCGACGCTGGCGGTCTTGCATCTGCTTCACGGCAGCCCGTACGTCGTCCTGCCACGTGCGAAAGCCCACGAGCGCCCGAGGCTTCAGCGCACGCTCGCCGTCGTCGGACAGGTACGGCGCCGGATCGGCGAACTTTCCGTTGATGATGGTCGAGAAATGCAGGTGGGCGCCGGTCGATCGTCCGGTCATGCCGACATAGCCGATGATCTCGCCCTTGCGCACGGTGCTGCCCACGGTGGTGCCGGCGGCAAAGCGCGACATGTGGGCGTAGAGCGTCGTGAATTGCGGAGCGTGGCGGATCTTTACGGTGAGGCCATATTCGAAGTGATTGTCCTGGAGCTCGACGATGCCGTCCGCTGCCGCGAGAATCGGCTGTCCCATGCGCGATTCGTAATCGATGCCATTATGGAAACCGCCGCCCGACGGGCGCCCATAGTATCGGCGGGGTCCGAACGGCGACGACATGCGCGAGCCCGGCCTCGGCGGCGCCAGGGCGGCGGCGCCCAGTCGTCTGCCGTCCTCGTCGAACCAGCCCTCGGGCTCGTCATCCGGCGCAAACCGCCAGAACGTCTGGCGGGCAACGCCCTCTGCGCCGATGGAAATGTAGAGGGGACAGGGAGCACCGTCGGGCGTCGCGCCCTGGGCGACGCGAATGGCGTCCGAAGCGCCCGGGAAAAACTCGAGAAGAGAGAATATCTCCTCGCTGGCCGCCCCTGTCGCGCGCATGCCGTGCAAGCCCACCTCGGAGATCGGCGGCGCAGAGCGGCTTGTACCGCTTGAGAAGCCGCAGACCTGGCGGGACGCGATGGGAACGTCCTTTGGCTCGCCTCGGTGTTCCAGGCGGCTGCGGCTGTCGTGCTCCGGCAGGACGTCGCCGAGATTGCGATCGAGGCGGCTGAAGTCCGGAGTCCGAACATGCGCCATGGCATCAGTGGCCGTAACGCTGACCAGGCAAAGAGCAGCCAAGGCGAAACGCGCACGCCCAATCGTCGGCATTGACCTGATTCTCCCCCCTTGCGCATTGCGAGCATGAGAACCTAGCGCCCGGACGAAGCAGGCTCCACCCGGAATCTCAGTCCCGATTCACAGCGACTGATTCGGCACGCCCATCAGCCGCTGCACGACCTCGAGCTGGATGTCGGCCGCTTCGACCATCTCGCCAATCGGCACCGATTCGTTGGCGGCATGGCCCTGGGCGCCCGAGCCCGGCCCGAAGTTGATGATCTCGATGCCATCGTCGGCGTAGTAGCGGCCATCGCTGACACCGGTGGCGTTGAGGAATTTCACCTTGCGGCCGGTCTGCTGCTTCACGACGGCTTCGAACGCGCTGACGGCCTGGCCGTTCTCCGGCGCGAAGAAGCCGTTGGTGCCGGTCAAGAACTCGACCGAGTACATGTTCTTGGGTTCGCCGACCTTGTCGACGACGGCCTTCAGCTCCTTGAAGGCATCCTTCACCTTCTCGTTGGGCAGCAGGCGACGGTCGATCTCGACGGTGCAGGCCGAGGGCACGACGTTGGTGTTGTGGCCGCCATGGAACATGCCGACATTGACCGTCGACTTCATGGCGCCCTTCACCCGCTTGGGCAGCACCTTGTCGTAGTGCGCCTGCAACGCGCCCACCAGCCGCATCATGCGCAGGATGGCGTTGTCGCCGGCCGCCGGGTTGCCGGCGTGCGCGGCCTTGCCCCTGGTCGTGAGCTTGGCCCACATCACGCCGCGCTCGGCCACGATCAGGTTGTTCTCGGTCTGCGCGCCCAGGATCAGCGCGTCGGGCCGCACGCGGCCGCTCTTGCGCAGGAACTCCATGCCGTCGGGCCCGAGATTCTCCTCGTCGGCCACGAAGGTGAATAGAAGCTCGCCCTTCTGCGGGCCGCCGCGGCGGGCGATCTCCTCGGCGAGCCAGATCTGCACCGCCATGCTGCCCTTGCAGTTGCCGGCGCCCAGGCCATAGACCAGCCCGCCCTTGACCAGCGCCTTGTAGGGATCGCTCTTCCAGTTGGCGCGCTCGCCCACGCCCACCGTGTCGACATGGGCGTTGAAGGCGATCACCGGCCCTTTGCCTTTGCCCTTGAGGCGGGCCACGACATTGTCGACGCCCTTGGTCCTGGTCGCGACCTCGACCTTGTAGCCCGCCTTCTTCAGCCGCTTCGCCGCATAGGCGCAGATCTCGACCGAGGTGCCGGGCGGGTAGGGGCTCGGCAGCGCAATCAGGTCGGACAGGATGGCGACGAGGTCTGATTCGATTTTCTTTGGCATGAGGTTCCTTACGGTGACGCTGGCGGCCCGAAAAGTCCCGCTGTCGCGGAAGCGACGGCTGTCACCCCGAGCGCAGCGAGGGGCCTTTAAGGGGACAGTAAAGGTCCCTCGCTGCGCTCGGGATGACAGCGATATTTTGCGGGCAGGCAACGGTTGGTCAACGATTGGCCAATTCTTCCAGCACCTCGACCAGCACGCGCGCGCCGGCGGCGAGGTCGGCGGGTGTGGCATTCTCCGCCTCGTTGTGGCTGATGCCGCGCTCGCAGGGCACGAAGATCATGCCGGCCGGACAGAGTCTCGCGATGTGCATGGGGTCGTGGCCGGCGCCCGACGGCATGTCCATGCTGGTGAGGCCGAGCGCGCCAGCCTTGTCGCGCACCAGGCCGA
>DATGZZ010000181.1:0-5034 GCA_035296945.1 Reyranella sp. | reverse complement strand
TCGACAAGGGCCACGGCCATCTGCACGAGATCCACGACCAGTTGGGCCTCCTGCGCCACATCACCAAATGGGCCGGGCGCATCAGGAGCCCGCAGGAGGCGCCGGCGCTGGTGAGCCAGGCGGTGTGGCACGCGACCACCGGCCGGCCGCGGCCTGTGGCGCTGGAATGCGCCCTCGACACCTGGGCCAAGCGCGCCGAGGTGGTGCTGCCCGATGCCCCTCTGCCGCGGCCCGCCGACGCGATCGACGACGAGGCGATTGCCGCGGCGGCCAAGATCCTGGGCACGGCCGAGCGGCCGATCATCGTCGTCGGCGGTGGCGCCATCGATGCCAGCGCCGAAGTGATCGAGCTCGCCGAGATGCTGGAGGCGCCGGTCAGCTCCTACCGCCGCGGCCGCGGCGTCATTCCGAGCGCGCATCGGCTGGCGGTCGACATGCCGGTCGGCCATCGCCTGTGGAAGGACGCCGACGCGGTGCTGGCGGTCGGCACGCGCTTCTTCATCCAGAACGGCAGCTGGGGCATCGACCAGAACCTCAAGGTCGTGCGCCTCGACATCGATCCCGACGAGCCCGAGCGCCTGCGCAAACCCGACGTGACGCTGCTGGGCGACGCCGCCCCGCAACTGCGCGCGCTGATCGCGGCGCTGGCCAAGCACACCCGGCCACGCACTTCGCGCGCCGAGGAATTGAAGAGCCATCGTGCGTGGCTCGCCGAGCGCCTGTCACGACTGGAGCCGCAGGTCTCGTTCCTGAAGGCGATCCGCGCCGCGCTGCCCGAGGATGGCATCTTCGTCGACGAGGTCTCGCAGATCGGCTTCGCCTCGCGCGTGGCGCTGCCGATCGAGAAGCCGCGCACGTTCCTGTCGCCCGGCTACCAGGACAATCTCGGCTGGGGCTTCGGCACGGCGCTGGGCGCCAAGGCCGCCATGCCCGACCGCAAGGTGCTGGCGATCGCGGGCGACGGCGGTTTCATGTACCAGGTGGGCGAGCTCGCCACCGCGGTGCGCCACAACCTCGCGGTCGTCGTCGTGGTGTTCGACAATGGCGGCTTCGGCAACGTCAAGCGCATCCAGCAGCAGCACTACGGCAACCGCCTGATCGCCTCCGACCTTGCAAATCCCGATTTCGTCAAGCTCGCCGACAGTTTTTGTGTGGCATCCTTCAAGGCGCTCGACGCGCGCCAGCTCGAGGACTGCCTCAAGAAGGCCTTCGCCCTCAACGCACCCGCACTGGTGTGGGTGCCACACGGCGACGTGCCGAGCCCATGGGACATGATCATGATGCCGAAGGTGCGCGGGTGACACCAAATGCTGTCATCCCGAGGCCGCAGGCCGAGGGACCTTTAAGCAACAGGAAAGCTCCCTCGCTACGCTCGGGATGACAGTCTCGCTGTCAGCGCAGTCCGTCCAAAATTTCGGCGAAGCCCGTCTTGCAGGTGAAGCCCAGCTTCCGCGCAGCCTTGCTGGCGTCATAGACGCGGTCGATCGACTGGAACATCGTCCAGCCGCGCCTGTCGTAGAGCGCGCGGTAGTCCGGGAAGTAGCGCGCCACGACCGACGGCGCGTCGACGATCAACTAGCGGCAATCCTGGCGCGAGAACGGCGTCAGGGCCGAGATGATGAAGGTGTCGAAGCCGACCTCGCGCGCCTTGGCCAGCGCCGCGACATGGGCTTCGGCGGCATCCTCGACCGAGAGGCGGCGGAACAGGAACTCGTTGGCCTTCGTGTTGTCGCCCGACTGCTCGATGGCGTGCGCCATGTCGTCCTCCTCGGGGAAGAACCGCGCGGTGCGCAGGATGACGATCGGCAGCTTGTGCAGGTGGTTGAACAGCCGGCACAGCTCCTCGGCGGCGCGCTTGGTCACGCCGTAGATATTGCGCGGCTCGAGCGGCCCCAGCGTCTCGTCGATCCACATCGCCTCCGCAGCACCACCGGCTTTGCCGTCCCGGATCTTCTGCGAGATCATCAGCGAGGTGGTCGAGGTGAAGACGAAGCGGTCGACCTTCGAGCCCGGCGCGACGGCCTCCTCGAGAAGGTTGAGCGTGCCCTGTACGTTCACGGCCACGAACTCCGAATTGTCGTGCGTCTCGATGTGCGGCTTGTGGCGCGCCGCGCCGTGCACGATCGCCTCGATGCCATGGTCGCGCACGAGATGGCGCACCAGGGCGCGGTCGACGACCGAGCCCACGACCTCGGTGGTCGGGCCGGGCTCGGGATCGAGACCTACGACCTTGTGGCCGTCGCGCACGAGCCGCGGCACCAGGGTCTGGCCGAGCCAGCCTGATGAACCCGTCACCAGGATGTTCATGCGGCCGCTTCCGCCGCGATGCTGGCCAACACGTCGTTCATGATGTCGGCGGTGCCGTCGTCGGCGATGCCGTGACGCTGGAAGACCCATCCCGGCTCGTTGTAGGCGAGCCAGGTGCCCTTCTCGTCCTGCCAGATCAGCATTCGGAGGGGCAGGTCGATGGCAAGCGTCGGCGTGGCCTGCATGGCCGGCGTGCCGGCGCGCGGGTTGCCGAACACCACCACGACGGTGGGCCGCAAGTCCAGGCCGACCTTCTCCGCCGCCGCGCCATGGTCGATGCGCGTGAACACGGTCATGCCTTGCCGCACGATGACGGCCTCGAGCCGCTCGAGCGTCTCGACGGCGCCGTGGCGGCTCGGCAGGACGCGCAGTCCCTGGGCACTCATAGTCCGGCCTCCGTCAATGCCACCTGCTGGCGCAGCGCCAGGGCCTCGACATCGAAGCCCTCGATCATGCTCTCGAACAGGCGATGCCAGTTGATCGAGGCCCGCAGGTGGATGAAGACGGAGCCGAGCCCGATGGCGGCGCGGTCCATGAACACGAACTCGCGCGGCGGCCGGACGCCGCCCATGCGGCGCAGCTCGCCGAACACGTTCTGCACCATCTCGCGGCCGTGGCCGTCGGCCATGCCCTCGGTCAGGCGGCGCGGCCGGTCGTCCATCAGCGGGCCGTAGAGGAAGGCGGCCCAGCGATTGAGCACGGCGATCATCTCGCGGCTGAGGCCCGTGAAGCCCCAGTCCTCGTAGGCCGCCACGGCGCGGTCCTGGTCGTCGGTCATGAGTGCGCGATAGAGCTCGATCGAGCCGCGCACGAAACGCGGCGGGAAGATGCGCACGCAGCCGAAATCCATCAGGTTCACCGAGCCGTCGGGTCGCACCGTGTAGTTGCCGAGATGCGGATCGCCGTGGATCACGCCGTAGACATAGAACGGCACGTACCAGGCGCGGAACATGTGGATGGCGAGCTGGTCCTTGTCCTCCTGCGAGCGGGTCTTCCAGTTGAGCAACGGCTCGCCCTGCAGCCAGGTCATGGTGAGCAGCCGGTCGGTCGAATGCGAGGCCACGACCTCGGGCACGTGCACGCTGGCCTCGTCGCGCAGCAGGTGGCGGTAGAGCGCGACGTGCCTGGCCTCGCGGCGATAGTCGAGCTCCTCGCGCAGGCGCGTGGTGATCTCGGCGTGGATCTCGTCGGTGCGGATGGCCGGGTCGAAGCGCTGGCCGACGGCGAACACCAGCTTCAGCTGGTTGAGATCGGCTTCGAGCGCCGAGGCCATGTCGGGATATTGCAGCTTGGCCGCGACCTCGGTGCCGTCGAGCAGCGTCGCGCGATGGACCTGGCCGAGTGACGCGGCGAACGAGGCCTCCTTGTCGAACTTGCCGAACTTGGCCTGCCAGTCCGGCCCCAGCTCCGTCGCCATGCGCCGGCGCACGAAGGTCCAGCCCATGGCGGGCGCATTGGCCTGCAGTTGCGCAAGCTCCTTGGCATATTCCGGCGGCAAGGCATCGGGGATGGTGGCGATGAGCTGGGCAGCCTTCATCAGCGGCCCTTTCAGGCCGCCCAGCGCCGCCTTGAGCTCCGACGCGTGCTTGTCGCGGTCGAGAGTCCAGCCGAGATAGCGCTGGCCGGCCAGCTTCACCGCCAGCCCGCCGACCGAGCTGCCGACCCGGGCATAGCGCCCGAGCCGGCCGCCGAGGGAATCGCCTTCGTCGTCAGTCATAGCGGGTTCCTCCCCAACGAAGGTGGGGAGGTGTCCGCGAAGCGGACGGAGGGGTCATGAGCATCAGTACGGCTGCTCATGACCCCTCCGGCCCTTCGGGCCACCTCCCCACGCTGACGCGTGGGGAGGCACGCGATTGGGCTAAAGCTTTTCGAGTTCATCGACGAAGCCCGAGATGACGCCCAGCCCCTTGTCCCAGAAGGCGGGATCGGAGGCGTCGAGGCCGAACGGCGCTAAAAGCTCCTTGTGGCGCTTCACGCCGCCTGACTTCAGCATCTCCAGATACTTGGCCTGGAAGTCGGGCTGGCCGGACTGGTAGGCGGCGTAGAGCGAGTTCACCAGGCAGTCGCCGAAAGCGTAGGCATAGACGTAGAACGGCGAATGGATGAAGTGGCCGATGTAGGACCAGTAGTGCCTGTACTCCTCGTCGAAGGTGAAGGCCGGTCCCAGGCTCTCGCTCTGCACCGCCATCCAGATATCGCCGATCGCATCGGGTGTGAGCTCGCCCTGGCGGCGCGCCATGTGCAGGCGCGATTCGAAATCGTAGAAGGCGATCTGGCGCACCACGGTGTTCAGCATGTCCTCGACCTTGCCGGCCAGCATCGCCTTGCGCGTCGACTTGTCGGGGGCGGACTTGAGCAGTGATTGGAAGGTCAGCATCTCGCCGAACACCGACGCGGTCTCGGCCAGCGTGAGCGGCGTGTCGGCCATCAGCGCGCCCTGCCGCGCTACCAGCACCTGGTGCACGCCATGGCCCAGCTCGTGGGCGAGCGTCATGACGTCCCGCACCTTGCCCTGGTAGTTCAGCAGCAGATAGGGATGCGCCGACGGCACCGTGGGATGGGCGAAAGCGCCCGGCGATTTGCCCGGCCGCGCCGGCGCATCGATCCAGCCGGTGCCGAAGAACTTCCCGCCGACCTTCGCCAGCTCGGGCGAAAAGGCGCCATAGGCGTTGAGCACGATCTTCTCCGCCTCGCCCCAAGGGATGGTGCGGTCGTCGTGCTCGGGCA
>DATGZZ010000180.1:0-4628 GCA_035296945.1 Reyranella sp. | reverse complement strand
TCACCGTCCAGATCTTCCGTGTGCTGCTCGAGAACGCCGCGAGCTTCTACGGCTCGCAGATGACGGCGATGGACAGCGCTTCGCGCAACGCCGGCGAGGTGATCAAGAAACTGACCCTGCAGATGAACCGCTCGCGTCAGGCCTCCATCACCAAGGAACCCATCGAGATCATCTCGGGCGCCGAGGCCATCTAGCCCGCGCCGACTGCAATCGAAGGAAGGGACACCGTCATGGCCACCAACAATATCGGCACGATCACCCAGATCACGGGCGCGGTCGTCGACGTGCGCTTCGACGCCGATCTGCCGAACATCCTGAACGCCCTGCACGTGAAGGCCGACAATCGCCTGATCGTGCTCGAAGTGGCGCAGCACCTGGGCGAGTCCGAGGTCCGCACCATCGCCATGGACACGACCGACGGCCTGGTGCGCGGCGAGAAGGCGGTCGACACCGGCCAGCCGATCGCCATGCCGGTCGGCCCCGAGACGCTGGGCCGAATTCTGAACGTCATCGGCGAGCCGGTCGACGAGCGCGGCCCGGTCGGCAACAAGCTGACCCTGCCGATCCACCGCAGCGCGCCGTCGTTCGTCGAGCAGTCGACGGAAGCCGAGATCCTGGTCACCGGCATCAAGGTCATCGACCTGCTGGCGCCCTACGCCAAGGGCGGCAAGATCGGCCTGTTCGGCGGCGCCGGCGTCGGCAAGACCGTGACCATCATGGAATTGATCAACAACGTCGCCAAGGCGCATGGCGGCGTGTCGGTGTTCGCGGGCGTCGGCGAGCGTACCCGCGAGGGCAACGACCTCTATCACGAGATGATCGAATCGGGCGTCATCAAGCTCGACGGCCCGGGCTCGAAGGTGGCGCTGGTGTACGGCCAGATGAACGAGCCGCCGGGCGCGCGCGCCCGCGTCGGCCTGTCGGGCCTGACCGTCGCCGAGTACTTCCGCGACGCCGAAGGCCAGGACGTGCTGTTCTTCGTCGACAACATCTTCCGCTTCACCCAGGCCGGCTCGGAAGTGTCGGCGCTGCTGGGCCGCATTCCCTCGGCGGTGGGCTATCAGCCGACTCTGTCGACCGACATGGGCGCCCTGCAGGAGCGCATCACCTCGACCAAGAAGGGCTCGATCACCTCGGTGCAGGCGATCTACGTGCCGGCCGACGACTTGACCGATCCGGCGCCCGCGACCTCGTTCGCCCACTTGGACGCCACCACCGTGCTCAGCCGCTCGATCGCCGAGCAGGCGATCTTCCCGGCCGTCGACCCGCTCGATTCGACCTCGCGCATGCTCGACCCGCGTGTCGTCGGCGAGGAGCACTACACCGTGGCGCTGTCCGTCCAGCGCGTGCTGCAGCAGTACAAGTCGCTGCAGGACATCATCGCCATCCTGGGCATGGACGAGCTGTCGGAAGAGGACAAGCTGGTGGTGGCGCGCGCGCGCAAGATGCAGAAGTTCCTCAGCCAGCCGTTCCACGTCGCCGAGGTCTTCACCGGCACGCCGGGCGTGTTCGTGAAGCTCGAGGATACCATCAAGGCCTTCAAGGGCATCGTCGCCGGCGACTACGACGACCTGCCGGAGCAGGCCTTCTACATGGTCGGCACGATCGACGAGGCCGTCACCAAGGCCAAGAAGCTCGCGGCCGAGGCGGCCTAGTCGGATGGCCAAGGTCTCCTTCCGGCTGGTCATGCCCGAGCGCGAGGTTCTCGCGACCGAGGCCGACATGGTCGTGGTGCCGGGCAGCGAAGGCGACTTCGGCGTCCTGCACGGCCATGCGCCGCTGATCTCGACCGTCCGTCCGGGCGTGCTGGAAGTGCTCCAGGGCAACAAGGTCGAGCAGCGTTTCATCGTCGTCGGCGGCTTCGCCGAGGTGACGCCCGAGCGCTGCACGGTGCTGGCCGACGAGGCCGTGCCGTTCGACGAGGTGACGGCCGAGCAGCTCGCCGAGCGCGAGCGGGCGGCCGAGCGCGACGTCACCGATGCCGGTACCGACGCCGAAAAGGCCACCGCCGAGAGGGCCCTGGCCGTCGCCAAGGACCTGCGACGGGCTCAGGCCTACTACGCCAGCCGCTGAAATCCCGGCTGATTTCAGCGCGAACGCGAATATATCTGTGTTCACTTTTGCACGGGCGGGCCATTGCAAGGCCGCCCGAGGCTCGCTTTAGTACACCTATGGGTAACTGGACACTCGAATCGATCTCGTGGGATCGCTTCGACCCTTCAAAGGTGGATCCGGAGATCCTGCGCAACATCAAGGCTGCCGCTTTGGTGGAGCGTAACGGTGGCGATTACCGCATCTACCTGAACCGCGTCTTCGCCGATGATCCCGCGTTCATCGCGGCCGTCGACACCTGGGCGAACGAAGAGGTCCAGCACGGGCTGGCGCTCGGCCGCTGGGCGCAGCTTGCCGATCCGAAGTGGGACTTCGAGGCGGCCTTCGCGCGCTTCCGCGCCGGCTACAAGCTGCCGCTCGATGCCTCGGCGTCGGTGCGCGGCAGCCAGGCCGGCGAGATGATGGCGCGCTGCATCGTCGAGACCGGCACCAGCTCCTATTACAGCGCGCTCAAGGATGCGACCGGCGAGCCGGTCCTGAAGCAGATCTGCAGCCACATCGCCGGCGATGAGTTCCGCCACTACAAGCTGTTCTACGATCATCTGCACCGCTGCCTGGAGCGCGATCGTCTGAGCCGCTGGGGTCGGCTGCGCATCGGCTGGGGCCGCTTGGCCGAAAGCGAGGACGACGAGCTCGCCTACGCCTACTTCGCGGCCAACGAGCCCGAGGGCGCGGTCTACGACCGCACGCGCAGCATGCAGGCCTATGCCCGGCGGGTCTATCCGCTCTACACCCGCTTCCACGTGCAGCGCGCCATGGCCATGGTGCTGAAGGCGGTCGGCCTCAACTCGACCGGTCGTCTCAACGGCTGGATGACCCGCGCCGGCCTGTGGTTCCTGCGCCGCCGCGTTGCCAAGCTCGCGTCGCAGGGGGCTTAAGCAAAGCGCGGACCGCGGGCTGGGTCGCGGTCTACCGCGACCTTCCCGCCCGCTCATATTCATGATCATGAGCGGGCGGGACGCCCGCGGTCCGCGCTTCGCTACTTCACCAGATCGCGGAACTCCTCGACCACCGCGTCGTAGGTCGGGCGCTTGAAGGGCACGATGCGGTCCAGCATCTCGGCGGCCGTCATCCATTGCCAGGCGTCGAACTCCTGGTCGTGGGCGGCGATGTCGATGTCGGCGTCGCGCCCGGTGAAGGCCAGCGCAAACCAGCGCTGGGCCTGGCCCACCCAGCGGCCTTTCCAATAGGCCGGCCGCGCCTTCTCCGGCACGTCGTAGGTCAGCCATTTGGCGCTCTCGCGCAGCAGCAGCGCTTGGCTGGTGCCGACTTCTTCCCACAGCTCGCGGCAGGCCGCCTCGAGGGGCGTCTCGTCGTCGTCGACGCCGCCTTGCGGCATCTGCCAGGCATCGGGTTGCCCCTTGGGTTTCTGGGCCCGCCGACCGACGAAGATCCGTCGGTCGGGCGCGATCAGCATCAGCCCGACATTGCGGCGGTAGAGATTGGTCACGCCACTCATCCACCTCCCCCGTCATACGGGGGAGGCTGGGAGGGGGAGAGCCTCACAGAGGATTCGGGAAGGACAAAGATCATGATCTGCAATGATCAAACAACGCCGCCGGGGCCTTCCCCCTCCCGGCCTCCCCCATAAGACGGGGGAGGTGGATGACGGCGAGTGCTTTAGTTCGACTTGCTGCTGTAGAGCGAGATGCCCTTGATCAGGTCGACGGCGCGCAGCAGCTGGTAGTCGGCCACGGCGTCCTTCGGCGGCTCGTCGGGATCGCCCGACTGCGCCGGCGGCGTGGCCCCAGGAGCGGCGGGCGTGGCAGCCTTGTCGTCCTTCTTCTCGCCCGGCTTGCCGGCTTCGGGCTTGGGATCGGCCGGCTTGTCGACAGGCTTCTCGCCCGGCTTGGCGTTGGGGTTGATGATCGAGCGGCGCAGGTTCTCCTCGCGGAAACCGGCGCGCGCCGTGATGTTCTCGATCTTGGCGGGCTCGACCTCGATGTCGGGCTTGATGCCTTCCTTCTGGATCGAGCGGCCCGACGGCGTGAAGTAGAGCGCCGTGGTGAGGCGGATGGCGCCGCCGCCCGTCACCTGCATGATGGTCTGCACCGAGCCCTTGCCGAACGAGCGGGTGCCGAGAACGATCGCCCGCTTGTGGTCCTGCAGGGCGCCGGCCACGATCTCCGAGGCCGAGGCCGAGCCGCCGTTCATCAGCACGACGATCGGCAGGCCGCCCGCGACGTCGCCACCCTTGGCGTTCCAGCGCTGCACATCCTCGCTCTTGCGCGCCTTGACCGAGACGATCTCGCCCTTGTCGAGGAAGGCGTCGGACATGGCGATCGCCTGGTCCAGGAGGCCGCCCGGGTTGTTGCGCAGGTCGAGGATGTAGCCCTTGAGCTTGCCGCCGGCCTCCTTCTTCAGCTTCTCCACGGCGTCGAGCACGCCGGAGGTGCTCTGCTCGGTGAAGGAGGTGACGCGGATGTAGCCGATGTCGCCCGCCTCGAGGCGGAAGCGCACCGACTTCACCTTGATGACCTCGCGCGTCAGCGACACGTCGAACGGGTCCTTGCCGG